>NZ_JBIUTD010000006.1:0-213935 GCF_044741705.1 Kitasatospora sp. NPDC088134
CCTCGTCCGGCACGCCGAGGACTACCGGCGCGACTACAACACCGTCCGACCCCACGAGGCCCTGGCCTGGAACCGGCCCAACGACGTCCACACCGACGCCGCGGACCCGCTCGTCCCCAACTTTCCCGAACCCGAAAACCTGCCAACTGCTTGACGCGGGACAACAACACCCGCGAGATCGAGGCCAAGCACACCAAGGACCTGAAGAAGATCCTGGAGCAAGGGAAGGAGGATGCCCGGCCGGTGGCCCTGTCCGCCAAGGCTTCATCTGCGGCGCACGGCGCGAAACCGGAAGGACCGCCATGGCCCGTGGTGGACGGTATTGCGGGCGCGGCGCGAGGCAAGAGTCTCAATCCTCCGCATCGGCGACACACGCTCGCCGGTGTGAAAGGTGGTCAGGTCAAGGCGGAGAACAGTGTCATCCTCAGGGGGTACGAGAGCGCGGTCCATGACGATGTCGCTCAGATCGCAGCCGGACAGGCCCACTGGAACGCGCAGACCCAGCGCTACGAGATCAGCAGACCCAGCGCTACGAGATCAACGGTCGGAGCTATGGTGTCGAGCCGCACGGAACCGTCTTCCCGGATTCCGGCGTCGGGATCGTGAATATGGATCGCAACGAATACGCAGCGTTGAAAGAGCTCGCCAAGGCCGACGGTGACCCGTCCAGGGTTCCGGCCTTCTCCAGGGACCCCCGGTTCCGCGACAACCCGCACGTGATCACCAAGGCTCATGCCGTCTACCACGGGACTCACAAATGACATACAACCTTTTTCTCACCGGCTCGCTGCAGCGGGACAGCATCACTGACGTGCTCGCGGAGCAGTTCGGTCGACCTGCCGACGATGTCGATGTCGCAGATGCGGACGACTACGACAGCCGGAACTGGGACGCGACCGTCAGCTGCACCTACGAGCAGGTCCACGGCGATGTCACCTGGTCGCTCGACATCCATGTTCCCGACGATCTCCCAGCCCGCCCGGCCGAGGGGCGGTTGGCCGCAGCATTGGCCGGGAAGCTGGGGCAACCGGTGCTGTTCGCCGCAGCGGAGCCGCTGCCGAGCGCCTACTGGCTGGCCGCTCCGGGCGGTTTGCTCACCCGGGCGCGCTTGTACGAGTCGGACGATGAGGATGCGACCTTCACCATCGACGCGGTGGCACAGCCGGTGCCCGAACTCCCGGATGTTCCGGTGGACCGCCAGGCCGAGGTCATCCGGGAGTACCGGGTCTCCACGCCCGTCACCGATGCGTTCGGCGCCTGGCTCGCCGGACGAGGAACATCCGGAAGCGAGGGGCAGAGCGAGGCGGAGTGGTACGCCCGAACTCGCCTGGGCGCCTGGGAGGGACTTACTGTCCGCATGTCCACGGCCTGGCCGCCGGACGGCTGGTACCCGGTCGACTTCTACCAGGAGGACCTCGACCTGCGGGATCAGCTGGTGCAGACCGCCGCCGAGCTCACCGGTGAGACCGCGGCCCGGTTCACGGAAGCGTTGGCCCGGGTCGATGAGCTCTTCCGGGAGCACACCGTCGACGACAAGGGCGTGGCGCTCAGCGAGACGCTGGGCCTTCCACGACTCGATCTCGCGCTACGGAACTGGTGGTGGCAGCGCCGACCGGACCCGATGCCGTGGCCGCTCCCGGGGGAGTGAGATCGCACGACCCCGAGTTCCGGGCCACCGACGCTGGCACGGTCACCAGGAACGGCCACCAACACTCTCTGGCCCGTTCCTGAGCCGCATAGGGTCGGCGGTATGCGACTGAGTACGGTGATCCTCCCCATCCACCGGTGGGCCGAGGGGCAGAAGATCTGGCGGCGGGCCGAGGAGCTGGGGTTCCACGCCGCCTACACGTACGACCACCTGAGCTGGCGGAGCTTCCGGGACGAGCCGTGGTTCGGGGCGGTGCCGACGTTGACGGCCGCGGCGGCGGCCACGGAGCGGATCAGGCTGGGGACGCTGGTGACCTCGCCGAACTTCCGGCATCCGGTGACGCTGGCGAAGGACCTGATCACGTTGGACGACGTGTCGGGCGGGCGGGTGACGCTGGGGATCGGGGCCGGCGGGGGCGGGTTCGACGCGACGGTGCTGGGGCAGGAGGCGTGGTCGCCGAAGGAGCGGGCGGACCGGTTCGCGGAGTTTCTGCCGCTGCTGGACGAGTTGCTGCGCAACGACGCCACCACCCGGGAGGGGACGTACTACTCGGCGGTGGAGGCGCGGAACGTCCCCGGCTGCGTGCAGGTGCCGCGGGTGCCGTTCTATGTCGCGGCGACCGGCCCGCGCGGGCTGCGGCTGGCCGCCGAGTACGGGCAGGGCTGGGTGACGTACGGGGACGCGAAGGGCCCGGCGGACGTGCCGGCCGAGCAGGCGCCCGGGGTGATCGCCCGGCAGCTCGAAAAGCTGGCGGTGGCCTGCGAGGCGAAGGGCCGGGACATCGGCGAGCTGGAGAAGGTGCTGCTGCAGGGCTCGACGCTGGAGCAGCCGCTGGAGTCGGTGGACGCGTTCGTCGACTGGGCGGGGACGTACCGGGAGCTGGGCATCACCGAGCTGGTGGTGCACTGGCCGGTGCCCGACTCGGTCTTCGCCAACGACCTCGGCGTGTTCGAGCGGATCGCCACCGAGGGCCTGGCCCAGCTGGGCTGAGCCGGGGCTGCTGACGGCGGGGCTGCTGACGGCGGGTCGACTGGCGGGGGGTCCGCTGATGGCAGGTCCGTTGACGGCGGGTCAGAGCCGGGCGGTCCAGCGGACCCGGGTGCCCTTGCCGTGCGGGCCGGGCTCGTGCCAGGCGTCGCCGCCCAGGGCCTCCGCGCGGCGGGTGAGGTTGCGCAGGCCGGAGCGGCGCCCGCCGTCCGGGATGCCTACCCCGTCGTCGGTGACGGTGAGCAGGACGCCGGGCAGGCCGGTGCGGGCCGGGTGCGCGGAGACCGGGCGGCCGTCCGCGTCGAGGTGGACGGTGGCGTCGAGCTCGACGGCGACCCGGGAGGCGCGGGCGTGCCGGGCCGTGTTGGAGAGCATCTCGCGCAGTGCGGCGAGGAGTTGGCGGGAGGTCTTCTCGCCGACCAGGCTCTCCACCGGCCCGGTGAAGGTGATGGTGGGCCGGAAGCCGAGCGCGGCCGCGGCCTGGCTGCCCTCGCGCAGCACCCGGGTGCGCAGGGTGTCGGGCCGGTCGTCGGTGTCGCCGTGCTGGAGCGCGTAGATGGTGGTGCGGACCTCCTGGATGGTGGCGTCCAGCTCGTCGACGGCCTGGCCGATCCGCTCCTGCACCTCGGGGACGACGGCGCGGCGGGCCGCGGACTCCAGCATCATCCCGGTGGCGAACAGCCGCTGGATGACCAGGTCGTGCAGGTCGCGGGCGATCCGGTCGCGGTCCTGGAAGACCGCCAGCCGCTGCTGGTTGAGCTGGTACTCGGCCAGCCGCAGGGCGAGCGCGGCCTGCGAGGCGAAGGTCTGGGCGAGCTGCTGCTCGCTGTCGGTGAAGGGCACGGTGCCGGCCCGCCGCCATACGCAGAGCGCGCCGAGGACCCGCCCGGAGGACACCATCGGGACGGCCATCGAGGGCCCGAACTCCCTTGCCAGCCGGTCGAACTGGGCGTCCGACCCGGTGTCGGGCGAGGTGGCCGGGTCGTCCAGGTGGACGGCCTCGCCGGCCAGCAGCCGGGACGCGAGGCCGTGCTCCGGGAGGAGTTCGCCGGTGAGGAACTCGGCCCGCTCGCCGGCCGCGTGGGCGACCCGCATCCGGTCCTCGCCGGCCGGCAGCAGCACCATCCCGGTCGCGCCCTCGGCGAGTTCGCGGACCTGCTCGGCGGCGACCGTCAGCGCGATCCGCGCCTCGTCGGTGGAGAGCAGCGCGGTGGTGACGGCGGCCGCGCCGGTGATCCAGCGCTCCCGGCGGCGCCCCTCCTCGTACAGCCGGGAGTTCTCGATCGCCACGCCGGCCGCGGCGGCCAGCGCCAGCACCACCTGCTCGTCCTCGGGCGTGAACGCGGCGCCGCCCTGCTTCTCGGTCAGGTACAGGTTGCCGAACACCTCGCCGCGGACCCGGATCGGGACGCCGAGGAAGGACACCATCGGCGGGTGCCCGGCCGGGAAGCCGACCGAGCGCGGGTCGGTGGACAGGTCGGTGAGCCGCAGCGGGCGCGGGTCGTCGATCAGCGCGCCGAGGATGCCGCGGCCGGACGGCAGGTGGCCGATCCGGTCGGCCGTGCCGTCCGCGATGCCGACGTGGATGAAGTCGGACAGGCCGCTGCCGTGCAGGTTGACCACCCCGAGCGCCGCGTACCGCGCGTCGACCAGCTCGGCCGCGCCGGAGGCGATCCGCTGCAGGGTGGCGTGCGGGTCGAGGCCCGCACCGACCGAGACCACGGCCTCCAGCAGGCGCTGCATCCGGTCGGTCACGGCGGCCGCCGACTGGAGCCGCTCGGAGACCTCGGTGACCAGGGTGTCCAGTCCGAGCGAGGAGATCTCGGGGATGCGCGGCTGGCCGCCCCCGGCGACCGGATCGACGGGATCGACCGGGTCGACCGGGTCGGCCGGGTGGTTCGAGCCGTTCGGGCCGTTCGGGTCCTCCGGGGTCTGCATGGCACCAGTGTGCCCGTTCATCACTTTTGTCCCCCCGGTTACGGCGCGACTTACGGGGCGGGGACACCCGCTCGGGCCAGACCCGCGCCGGCCGCCTCACCGGCCCGTTCCCGCTCGACCATCCCGGCCAGCCGGCCGCCGGGCCGCCCCGCCAGCTCCGACCAGCGCCCGCGCTCGACCACCCGGCCGCCGTCCAGCACCAGCACCTCGTCCACCGAATCGTCGTCCAGGCCGGCCAGCCGGTGGGTGATCAGCAGGGTGGTGCGGCCCGCGGTGGCGGCCAGCAGGTCGGCGGTCAGCGCGTCGGCGGTGGCGGTGTCCAGGTGCTCGGCGGGCTCGTCCAGCACCAGCACCGGGAAGTCCGCGAGCAGCGCCCGGGCCAGCGCCAGGCGCTGGCGCTGGCCGCCGGAGAGCCGGGCGCCGTGCTCGCCGACCGGGGTGTCCAGCCCGGCGGGGAGGCCGTCCACCCAGTCCAGCAGCCGAGCCCCGGCCAGCGCCGCGCGCAGCCGCCCCTCGTCGGCGTCCGGCCGGGCCAGCCGCAGGTTCTCCCGCACCGAACTGTCGAAGACGTGCGCGTCCTGCGCGCACAGTCCGACCACCCGGCGGACGTCCTCGCCGGACAGCTCGCGGACGTCCGTCTCCCCCGGCCCGCCGACCGCCAGCCGCACCGTCCCGGCCGCGGGCTCGACGAAGCGCAGCAGCACCTGCGCCAACGTGCTCTTGCCCGACCCCGACGGGCCCACCACCGCGACCCGCCGACCCGCCGTCAGCTCCAGGTCGACGCCGGACAGCGCGTCGCGCTCCGCGCCCGGCCAACGGACCGTCAGGCCGCTCACCACGAGCGGCAGCCGGACCTCCGGCAGCGGGCGCGGCTCGGCCGGCTCCCGCACCGGGACGGGCGCGGCCAGCACCTCGGCGAGGCGCTCGCGGGAGGCCCGGGCCCGCTCCCGGAACCGCACCGCGGTCGGCATCCCCGCCACCGCCTCGAACGCGGCCAGCGGCGTCAGCACCACCACCGCCAGGCAGACGCCCGGCAGCGTGCCGTCCGCGACGCCCCGCACGCCCGCCGCCGACGCGGCCACCACCGTCAGGCCGGAGACCAGTGCGACCAGGCCCGCCGAGAGGGCGGCGAGCGCCGCCGAACGGGCCGCCAGCCGGGTCAGCGCGCCGTCCGCGTCGCGGGCCGCCCGCAGCCGGGCCGGGAGCGCGCCCGCGACGGTCGCCTCGGCGGTGCCGGTCAGGGTGTCCAGCACGGCCGTCGCCAACTCGCCCCGGGCCGGGGCGTGCCGACGCTCGGTCCGGCCCGCGACCAGGCGCTCCAGCGCTGGGACGGCGACGCCCGCCAGCACCAGGCCCACCGCCAGCACCAGGCCCGCCACCGGCAGGAACGCGGCCAGCGCGAGCGAGGCGCCGACCGAGACCACGGCCGCGACGGCGGCCGGGAGCCGCCAGCGCAGGTGGAAGTCCTGGACGGCGTCGACGTCCGCGACCAGCCGGGACAGCAGGTCGCCGCGCCGGAACTGCGGCAGCCCGGCCGGGGCCAGCCGCTCCAGCCGCCGGTAGACCGCGACCCGGACCCCGCCCAGCGCCTTCAGCACCGCGTCGTGCGCGAGCAGCCGCTCGGCGTACCGGAACACGCTGCGCCCGATGCCGAACGCCCGCACCGAGGTGACGGCCACCATCAGGTACAGCACCGGCGGCATCTGCGCGGCCCGCGAGATCAGCCACCCGGACGTCCCCATCAGCGCCACCGCGCACCCGAGCGCGAGCGCCCCGAGCAGCACGGCCGGCCACAACCGGGGCCGGGCCACGGAGTCGACCCGACCCACCTCACGCCCCTGGCGGGGCGAGGAAGCAGCCGGTGCCGGGGAAACAACCTGATCCACCGTCCCTCCCGCCTCGCGCAGTTCCCCGCGCCCCTGGCGGGGCGAGAAAGCGGCGGGTACCGAGAAGTCGACCTGCTCTGCCCCGCGCCCCTGGCGGGGCGAGGAAGCAGCCGATGCCGAGGAAACAACCTGATCCACCGTCTCTTCCGCCTCGCGCAGTTCCCCGCGCCCCTGGCGGGGCGAGGAAGTGGCGGATACCGAGAAGTCGACCCGGTCCGGCTGGCGGGGCGTCGGAGGGGTGGGCGGGGTGGCCGGGGCCGGGAGGTGGAGGTGGTGGTGGGCGAGGGGGAGGAGGGTGGGGCGGTGGGTGATGAGGAGGACGGTGCGGTCGAGGGTGCGGAGGGTTTCGAGGAGGGCGGCTTCGGTGACGGGGTCGAGGTGGGCGGTGGGTTCGTCGAGGACGAGGAGGGGGCGGTCGGCGAGCAGGGCGCGGGCCAGGGCGAGGCGTTGGCGCTGGCCGGCAGAGAGGCCGTGGCCGTTCTCGGCGAGCGGGGTGTCGGGGGTGGTGAAGTCGACGTGCGCGGCGGCGAGGGCGGCGGCGAGTTCGGTGTCGGTGGCGTCGGGCCGGGCGAGGCGGACGTTCTCGGCGACGGTGCCGGCGAACAGGTGGGGGTGCTGCGGGACCCAGGCGATCCGGGCGTGCCAACTGGCCGGGTCGGTCTCGGCGAGGTCCTGACCGTCGATCAGGATCCGGCCGCCGTCCGGCCGGACGAAGCCGAGCAGGGCGTCGACCAGGGTGCTCTTGCCGGCGCCGCTGGGGCCGGTGAGGACGGTGGTGCGCCCGGCGGGGACGGTGAGGGTGAGGCCGTCCAGGGTGGCGGTCGGGCGGCCGGGGTGGCGGACCGTCAGGTTCTCGACCCGGATCTCGGGGCGGGCGGGGGCGGGCCGTCGGCCGTCCGCCGGCCGGGGGGTCTCCAGTACGTCGAAGATCCGGGCGGCGGCGGCCAGGCCCTCGGCGCTGGAGTGGTAGAGCGCGCCGACCTGCCGCAGCGGCAGGTACACCTCGGGGGCGAGGACCAGCACCAGCAGGCCGGTCTCCAGGTCGAGGGTGCCGCCCACCAGGCGGAAGCCGATCGAGACGGCGACCAGCGCGACGGAGAGGGTGGAGAGCAGTTCCAGCGCGAAGGAGGAGACGAAGGCGAGCCGCAGGGTGCGCAGGGTGGCGCGGCGGTAGTCCTCGGTGATCCGGCCGATCGCGGCGGCCTGCGCCTTCGCCCGGCCGAAGACCTTGAGGGTGGGCAGGCCGGCGACCACGTCGAGGAAGTGGTGGGAGAGCCGGGAGAGTCCGGCGAACTGGCGGTCGGTGCGGGCCTGGGTGGCGTACCCGATCAGGACCATGAAGAGCGGGATCAGCGGCAGCGTCACGCAGATGATCGCGGCGGACTCCCAGTCGGCGCCGAGGACGCGGGCCAGCACGACCAGCGGGACGACCACGGCGAGGGCCAGCTGCGGGAGGTAGCGGGCGAAGTAGTCGTCGAGGGCGTCGATGCCGCGGGTGGCGAGGGTGGCGAGGTCGCCGGTGCGGCGGCCGGCCAGGTAGCCGGGGCCGAGCGCGGTGGCGTGGTCGAGCAGCCGGCGGCGCAGGGTGGACTTCACGGCGGCCACCGAGCGGTGCGCGGTGAGTTCGGTCAGCCAGGCGACCAGGGCCCGCCCGGCCGAGACGGCGGCCAGGCCGAGCAGTTGCCCCCACAGGCCGGAGCGGCCGTCCTGGAAGGCCCCGACCACCAGCGAGGCGATCAGCGCGGCCTGGGCGACCAGCAGGAGGGCGCCCGCCCCGCCGAGGACGACCGTCCCGGCGAGGAAGGCGCGGGTGGTGCGGGCGTACGCCAGCAGCCGGGGGTCGATCGGACGCATCCGCTGCCGGCTTTCCATCAGCTGTGCTCCTGCGGGAGGGGGGTCAGTGGGCGGCGGGGATGTTGCGGACGCCGATCCGGCGGCGGAACACCCAGTACGTCCAGCTCTGGTAGAGCAGCACGAGCGGGGTGAAGATCACCGCGACCACCGTCATCACCTTGAGGGTGTAGGGCGAGGAGGAGGCGTTGCCGACGGTCAGCGACCAGGCCGGGTCCAGGGTGGAGGGCATCACGTCGGGGAACAGCGAGAGGAAGAGCATCCCGACGGCGGCGACGATGGTCAGGCCGCTGAAGGCGAACGCCCAGCCCTCCCGGACCAGCCGGGTGGCGGCCAGCGCGGCGAGCAGCGCGACCACGGCGAGGATCAGCGCGGCGAGGCTCCAGCCGTTGCCGGAGTGGGCCTGCGTCCAGACCAGGAAGACCAGGGCGAGCACCGCGGTGGCCAGGCCGAGCGCGGTGGCCTGGGCGCGGGCCCGGACCCGGATCTCGCCGTCGGTCTTCAGCGCGGCGAAGACCGCGCCGTGGAAGGTGAACAGCACCAGGGTGGTGAGGCCGCCGAGCAGGGCGTACGGGTTGAGCAGGTCCCAGAGGGTGCCGACGTAGTTCTTGTCCTGGTCGATGTCGACGCCGTGCACGATGTTGGCGAAGGCGACGCCCCACAGGAAGGCGGGCAGCAGCGAGGTCCAGAAGATGGCCAGTTCCCAGTTGCGCTGCCAGCGTTCGCCGCTGCGCTGGTGCCGGTACTCGAAGGAGACGCCGCGGACGATCAGGCAGACCAGGATCAGCAGCAGCGGGACGAAGAAGCCGCTGAACAGGGTGGCGTACCAGTCGGGGAAGGCCGCGAAGGTGGCGCCGCCCGCGGTGAGCAGCCAGACCTCGTTGCCGTCCCAGACCGGGCCGATGGTGTTGATCAGGACCCGGCGCTCGGTGGTGTTCCGGGCCAGGGTGCGGGTGAGGACGCCGATGCCGAAGTCGAAGCCCTCCAGGAAGAAGTAGCCGATCCACAGGACGGCGATCAGGATGAACCAGAAGTCGTGCAGCTGCATGTGATCCGTCCTCAGTACGCGAAGGCGAGGGGCTGGTCGGCGTCCTCGTCGGAGGAGGGGCCGCGCAGCGTCGGGTCCTGGGCGGGGGGCCGCTCGTCGGTGTCGGGGCCGGCCGCGGCGTACTTGGCGAGCAGCCGGACCTCGATGACGGCGAGGATCGCGTAGAGCAGGGTGAGGGTGGCCAGGCCGAGCACCTGGGTGCCGACGGTGACGTTGGGGGAGACCGCGTCCCTGGTCCGCATCAGGCCGAACACCACCCAGGGCTGCCGGCCCATCTCGGTGAAGATCCAGCCGAAGCTGTTGGCGACCAGCGGGAAGCCCATGGTGAGGATGCCGATCCGCCAGCTCCAGCGGGTGAAGAAGACGTTCATCTCGCGGTTCTTGGTCAGCATCAGCTTGGGCGGCTCGTCCTCGCCGGTGCGGTGCTCGGGGGCGAGCCAGAACTTCCGGCGGGTGGTCCACAGGCCGATCAGGGCGGCGACGAAGGACGTCATGCCGAAGCCGATCATCAGCCGGAAGCCCCAGTAGGTGACGAAGATGTTGGGGATGTAGTCGGTGGGCTGCCCGCCGTACTTGGCCACCTCGGCGGCGGCGGTGTCGTTGATGCCGGGCACCGCGGAGGAGAAGTCGCTGTGGGCGAGGAAGGACAGGAGCCCGGGGATCTCCAGCTCGACCGAGTTGCGGCCCTGGGTGACGTCGCCGACGGAGAACACCGAGAACGGGGCGGGGGCCTGGGTGTCCCAGAGGGCCTCGGCGGCGGCCATCTTCATCGGCTGCTGCTCGAACATCACCTTGCCGAGGGTGTCGCCGCTGATCGCAGTGCCGAGGCCGGCCACCACGGCGATGGCCAGGCCGACCCGGAGCGAGGTGCGCATCGCGGCGGTCTTCCGGCCGTCGGGCTGCTGTCCGCGCTTGGCCCGCCACAGGTGGAAGCTGGCGATGCCGACCACGAAGGCGGCGCCGGTGAGGAAGGCCGCGGTGAGGGTGTGGAAGACCTGCACCACGGTGGTGTTCTGGGTCAGCACCGCGACGATGTCGGTGAGCCGGGCCTTCCCGGTGGCCGGGTCGATCCGGTACCCGACCGGGTGCTGCATCCAGGAGTTGGCGGCCAGGATGAAGTACGCGGAGAGCGCGGTGCCCATCGCCACCAGCCAGATGCAGGCCAGGTGGATCTTCTTCGGCAGCTTGTCCCAGCCGAAGATCCACAGGCCGATGAAGGTGGACTCGAAGAAGAAGGCGATCAGCGCCTCCATCGCCAGCGGGGCGCCGAACACGTCGCCGACGAAGCGGGAGTAGTCGGACCAGTTCATGCCGAACTGGAACTCCTGGACGATGCCGGTGACCACGCCCATGGCGATGTTGATCAGGAAGAGCTTGCCCCAGAACTTGGTGGCGTGGAAGTACTTCTCCTTGCCCGTGCGCACCCACGCGGTCTGCAGGCCGGCCACGATCGAGGCCAGGCTGATGGTGAGCGGGACGAAGAGGAAGTGGTAGACGGTGGTGATGCCGAACTGCCATCGCGAGATGGTCTCGTGAGCGACTGCTAGATCCACTGCGCCCTCTCTCACAGGGTGTGTTGCATACCGGACAGACGCACACATAGCACGCAAACGCACCGAAGCGTGCCAAGCTTGCCCGCTTGTGAACGTGAACACGTTCACAAGGTGAGTATCCACGATGCTTATCGGCACGGATGCACGGGGGTGGGTGTTTTCGGACAAGCAGATGATCCGATGCCCGTCCGGGCCATCACAAGCAGCGGCCGGGCACGCCGGGTGGACCGAACGGCGCTTGACACCCGCCGCGCTGACGTCCCGTCAGTACTGTCGCGGCAGCGACACCCGGAACGCCGCGCCCTCGCCCGGCGCGGTCTGCAGGGTCAGCTCGCCGCCGTGCGCCGACACCAGCGCGGTGGCGATCGCCAGGCCGAGGCCCGCTCCCCCGCCCCCGCCCGGCCGGCGGCTGCGCGAGGCGTCCGCCCGGTAGAAGCGCTCGAACACCAGCGCCGCCTGCTCCTCGGTCAGGCCGGGCCCGCGGTCCGCGACCTCCAGCAGGCAGCCGCCGCCCGCCCGGCCCACGCCGATCCGCACCGCCGTGCCCGGCGGGGTGTGCTTGACCGCGTTGCCCACCAGGTTCGTCACCACCTGCCGCAGCCGGGCCTCGTCGCCCAGCACCGGGGCCGGCTGCGGGGCGCCCACCCCGTTCGGGCCGGTCAGCGCCACCGGGCGGCCCGGGTCCAGCGCGGTCAGGTCGTGCAGGGCGTCCGCCGCCAGCGTGCGCAGGTCCATCGGGGCCAGGTCGAGCGGGCGCTCCTCGTCCAGCCGGGCCAGCATCAGCAGGTCCTCCACCAGGCCGCCCATCCGGACCGCCTCCGACTCGATCCGGTCCATCGCCCGGTCCACGTCCTCCAGCGCGCCCATCCGGTGCAGCTCGGCGAAGCCCCGGATGCCCGCCAGCGGGGTGCGCAGCTCGTGCGAGGCGTCGGCGACGAAGCGGCGCATCCGGCGCTCCGAGGCGGCCCGGTCCGCGAACGCCTTCTCGATCTGCGCCAGCATCCCGTTCAGCGCCGCCGACAGCCGGCCCGCCTCGGTCCGGGCCGGCAGCTCCGGCATCCGGTGCGACAGGTCGCCGTCGGCGATCCGCTGCGCGCCCGCCTCCAGCTGGCGCAGCGGCCGCAGCCCGGCCCGGACGGCGACCGCGCCGAGGCCCGCCAGTCCGACCAGCACCGCGCAGCCGATGGTGAAGAAGGTGGTGCGCAGGTGCGCGATGGTCGACTCCAGCTCGTCCAGCGGCACCGCGACCTGCACGTACCGGGGCGAGGCGAAGTCGCTGCCGGAGGAGCGCTGCAGCGGCAGCACCAGGGAGCGCCAGTGGGTGCCGCGGGCACCCTTCGCGGTGGTGGGCCCGTTCTCCCCCGCGGCCAGCGCGGCGGCGGTCGGGTTGGGCAACTGCGGGGTCGGGTCGGAGTCCGCCACCGGCTGCCGGATCACCGACAGCACCGCGCCGTCCGCCCCCAGGTAGCGCACCACGTACTCGCTGGGCAGGGTCTGCCCGGCCCGCTTGCTGACGGTCTGCGGGCTGAACACCGAGACCGGGGTCTGCTTGGTCGGGGGGCGCCGGGACAGCGGCTCCGCGAACCGCTCCAGCTGCTGGTCGACCCGGTCCAGCAGCTGCCCGCGGACGGTGCCCAGCACCAGGGTGTCGCTCACCACCAGGCCGGTCGTGACCAGCAGCAGGGAGAGCACCAGCAGCCGGACCCGGAGCGAGAAGCGGGCCAGCGGGCGGCGCGGCAGCGGGAGGCGGCGGGCCATGTCAGGCGTTCGGCGGGCGGCGCAGCGCGTAGCCGATGCCGCGCACGGTGTGGATCAGCTTGGGGCCGTGGCCGGGGCCGGAGTCCAGCTTGCGGCGCAGGTAGGAGATGTAGGACTCGACGATGGAGAGGTCGCCGCCGAAGTCGTAGGCCCACACGTGGTCGAGGATCTGCGCCTTGGAGACCACCCGGCCGACGTTGGCCATCAGGTAGTGCAGCAGCTTGAACTCGGTGGGGGAGAGCGAGACCGGGACGCCGGCCCGGGTGACCTCGTGCGCGGTCGGGTCCAGGGTGAGGTCGGCCACCACCAGTCGGCCGTCGTCGGCGGGGCCGCCGGCGCGGCGCAGGATCGCCCGGATCCGGGCGATCAGCTCCTCCAGGCTGAACGGCTTGGTGACGTAGTCGTCGGCGCCGACCGCCAGGCCCTGCACCTTGTCGCCGGTGCCGTCCTTGGCGGTCAGGAACAGCACCGGGACGTGCTCGGGGCTCTGCGCCCACCTGCTCCGGTCGCGCAGCCGCTCGACCACGGTGAAGCCGTCCAGGTCCGGCAGCATCACGTCCAGCACCACCAGGTCGGGGCGCTCGGCGGCGACCGCCTCCAGGGCCTCCTGGCCGGTGGCGGCGGAGGCCACCCGGAAGCCGGAGAACCGCAGGCTGGCGGAGAGCAGCTCGCGGATGTTGGGCTCGTCGTCCACCACCAGCAGGTAGGGCTCGCCGCCCGCCGGAGTCGGCCGGTCCGGGTTCGACTGCGCTGTGCTCGACACGATTGCTCCGCCTCCCGGCCGGACGAATGGGCCGCCCCGGACGTCACGGGGCCTGTCCGACGGCGCGCTGCCGGGCCGAATCCGACCGAACACCGTCAGACAGACCCTAGCCCGGGCAGGCTACGCAAAGTGAATGAAGATTGGATTAGTCATCCGGTCGTGCTCGAACCGGTACCTGCTCCGGCCCCCGGCGCGGCCCCGCCGTTCCCGCCGCCGCGGCCGCCGAAGCCGCCCGCGCCGCCCTCGGTGAGCTGGGTGGCCGCGTAGGAGCCGTCCGCCCCCTTGCTGCCGAGCACCGTCACGGTCTGGCCGGGCTGCAGGTCCCCGACCTTGCCCTCCTTGGTGGTGGTGACCTTGGTGGAGTCACCGGTGGTGATCTTGATGGTCTCGCCGTTGGCACCGGTCAGGTAGACGGTGTCGCCCTCCACCGACTTGACGGTGCCGCGGGTGAAGCCGCCCGCCGCGCCGCCGGGGAACTGACCGCCGCCCTGGCCGGTGCCGCCCTGGCCGCCGCGGCGGCTGCCGTTCTGGCCGTAGCCGCCGGGGAACTGGCCGTTCTGGGCGCCGGCCCGGGTGCCGCCGGCGGGGGCGGGAGTGTCGCCCTTCTGGTACCAGACGCCGCCCGCGAAGGAGAGCACCGCGATGACGCAGCCGGCCAGCGCCAGGGTCGGCCAGGGGAGCTTGCGGCGCGGCGGCGCGGCCAGTTCGGCGGTGATGTCGCGGGCGTCCGGCGCGGTGGCCAGCAGCTCCTTGTCGTCGGACACGGGGGTCTCCTTCTACTCGTGCCGGAGGGCGTCGATGGGCCGCAGCCGGGCGGCCCGGTTGGCGGGGTAACTGCCGAAGAACAGGCCGATGGCGACGGCGATGGCGAACGCGCCGAGCACCGACTCGGGGATCACCACCGGCTTGATGCCGACCACCTGGAAGTGCGAGCCGACGATCCCGGCGAGCACGCCGAGGCCGGCCCCGATCACCGACAGCAGGGTGGACTCGGCGAGGAACTGGCCGAGGATGACCGCGCGGGGCGCGCCGAGCGCCTTGCGGATGCCGATCTCCCTGGTCCGCTCGGTGACGGTCACCAGCATGATGTTGGTGATCCCGATGCCGCCGACCAGCAGCGAGATCGCGGCGACCGCGCCGAGCAGGACGGTGAAGGTCCTGGTGGTGGACTCCCGGGCGGTCAGCAGCGAGCTCTGGTTGCTGATCCGGAAGTCGGCCTTGCTCGCGTCCTTGATCGCGTGGGTGCCCAGCAGGATGCGGGTGACGTCGGCCTGCGCCTCGGTGGTGGCCTCCGCGGAGGCGGCCTGCACCAGGATCTGGTTGACCGAGCCGAAGCCGGTGAACGCGTTCTGCACGGTCGGCAGCGGCGCGACCACCACGTCGTCCGGGTCGTTGAAGCCGGTGGCGCCCTTGGCCTTCAGCACGCCGACCACGGTGAACGGGGTGCCGCCGACGGTGATCCGCTTCCCGACCGGGTCCTCGGCGGCGAACAGCTCCTTGGCGGTGGTGGAGCCGAGCACCGCCACCTTGCGGGAGTTGAGCACGTCGTCGGCGGAGAAGTAGTCGCCCTTCTCGACCTTCTGGTTCGCGGTCTCGAAGTACGCCGGGTAGGTGCCGACGATCTGGCCGGGCTGGTACGAGATGTTCCCGTACAGCGCGGTGCCGGTGGTGGTGACCACCGGGGCGACCGACTTGATCGCCGGGGCGTCGGTGGCCGAGGCGAGCGCCTTGGCGTCCTCCACGGTGAGCTTCTTGGCGGCGGTCGCCGAACCGCGCGAGGCCGCGGAGGAGACGGTCAGGGAGTTGGTGCCGAGCGAGGTGATCGACTCCTTCACCGCCACCGAGGAGCCGTTGCCGACCGCGAGCAGCAGGATCACCGAGGCCACGCCGATCAGCACACCGAGCATGGTCAGCGCGGAGCGGACCTTGTTGGCGGCCAGGCCGCCGACCGCGAAGCGGAGCATCTGCCAGGCGATCACGCGACCACCCCCGGGGTCGCGGCCAGGGCCGGCGGCGGGCCGTCGACCGGGGCCTGCCGGACGTCGGAGACGATCGCGCCGTCGACCAGCCGGATCACCCGCTTCGCGTGCAGCGCCACCTCGTCCTCGTGGGTGATCACCACCACGGTGCGGCCGAGCGCGTTGAGGCCGTCGATGATGTCCAGCACCTCCGCGGTGGAGCGACTGTCGAGGTTGCCGGTGGGCTCGTCGGCGAGCAGCATCGCGGGCGCGGTGACCAGCGCCCGGGCCACCGCGACGCGCTGCTGCTGGCCGCCGGAGAGCTGGTTGGGCTTGTGCCCGCCCCGGTCGGCCAGGCCGACCAGGCCCAGCGCGGCCTGCGCCCGGCGGCGCCGCTCGGCGGCCCGCACGCCCGCGTAGGCCAGCGGCAGTTCGACCTGGGCGAGCGCGGTGGTGCGCGGCACCAGGTTGAAGGACTGGAAGACGAAGCCGATCCTGCGGTTGCGGACCAGCGCCAGCTGCCCCTCGTCGAGGTGGCCGACGTCGGTGCCGTCCAGCAGGTAGCGGCCGGAGGTGGGCACGTCCAGGCAGCCGAGGATGTTCATCAGCGTCGACTTGCCGGAGCCGGAGGAGCCCATCACCGCGACGTAGTCGCCCTCGGCGATGTCCAGGTCGACGCCGAGCGGTTCGCCGTCGGGGCCGCTCGGGCCGCGCAGGGCGTGCACCACGGCGTCGCCGTGGCCGTAGGACTTGGTGAGCCGGCGGATCCGGATCACCGGGGGCTTGGCGGTGCTCATCAGCGACCGCCCCCGCCGCCGCCGTTGCGGGAGCCGCCCCCGCCGTTGCCGCCGCCGCCGAAGCCGCCCGTGCCGCCGCCGAGGCCGCCGTTCAGGCCGGGGAACTGGCCGGACGGGAAGCCGTTGCCGGTGCCCGCGGTGGTGGCGGTCAGCTCGACCTTCTCGCCCTCGGTCAGGCCGTCGACGACCTGCACGGTGGTGTCGCCCTCGATGCCGACGGCGACCTGCACCCGCTCGGTGGAGCCGTCCTCGTGCACCACGGTGGCGGTCCGGGTGGCGCCGGTGCCCTGGAGGGCCGCGGCGGGCACCGAGAGGGCGTTCTCGGCCGAGCCGGTGGTGACCGAGATGGTGGCGCTCAGGCCGGTGCGCAGCGCCGAGGTGTCCGAGCCGATCTGCAGCACCGCGCCGTACTGCACCGCGCCGTTGGTGGAGCTGGAGGGCAGCGAGGAGACCGACAGGACGGTGGCCTGCAGCTTGGTGTCGGACTGCGCGTTGAGGGTGACGGTGGCCGCCTGGCCCTTCTTCAGCTTGAGCGAGTCCAGTTCGGAGAAGTTCGCGCTGACCTCCATCCCGGACGGGTTGGTCAGCACGATGAACCCGGTCGGGGTGGTGCTCGAACTGCCGCCTCCGGTCGAGGACTTGGCGCCCGAGGCGGAGCCGCCGCCGGAGCTGGAGCCGGAGCCGGTGCTGCCGGCGCCGGAGACGTTCTCGCCGACCTTGCCGGAGATCGAGGCGACGGTGCCGTCGGTGCCGGCGGTCAGCGTCGTCCCGGCCAGCGCGTCCTTGGCGTTGGAGAGGGCGGCCTCGGCGTTGTCGACCTGCTGCTGCGCGGCGGCGATCTGCGCCTGGTCGATCTTCACCGTGGTCGTGGTGGTGGCCGGCTGCGGGGTGGCGGCGGCGCTCGCCCCGCCGGAGCCGCCGCCGCGGCCGGAGGCACCGGTGGAGCCGCCCGCGGAACCGGCGGAGCCGGTGCCCGGAACGGTGGTGGTGACCGTCTCGCCCGCCTCGGCCTTGGTCAGGTTGGCCTCGGCGGTGTTCAGCGCGGCCTGCGCCTGGTCGACCTGCTGCTGCGCGGCAGTGGTGTCGACGGTGGCGAGCACCTGGCCCTTCTTCACCGCGTCGCCGACCGCGACCTTCACCGCCGTCAGCCGGCCGCCGGTGGTGAAGTCCTGCCCGGCGTCGGACGGCGAGAACAGCGTGCCCGATCCGGACACCGTGGCCTGGACCGTGCCCTTGGCGACGGTGGCGGTCCGGATCCTGGAGACGGTGGCGGCCTTGCCGGTGCCGCTGTCCACGGTGGTGTACGCCAGCGCGACCCCGCCCAGCAGGGCCACGCCGAGCGCGGAGTTGACGAGGACGGCCCCACGCCGTCGCGGAAGCACCTTCATGGCGCAGAAGCATCGCGGGAGGCTCTTGCGCCCCCCTGTGCGGAACCTGGGAGCGGGCTGGGTCCGTCGATCCGGACGAATCCGGACAGGCCACCCGCCCGGGGGCCGCGACCCCACCGGCGGACGACCGGCCCTTGACCCGCCTCCCAGGAACCTCCCAGCGAAGTCCGGTCACCGCTTCACCCGGCCGCCCGGCCCGACCGGCGGGCCACCCGGCTCAGTCGGTCAGCTTCCCGGCGAAGTGGTCGAGGTACGCCTGCATGTCGAAGTGGCCGTGCCCGGAGAGCGCGAACACGATCGCCTTCGACTCGCCGGACTCCCGGCAGGCCAGCGCCTCGTCGACGGCGACCCGCACCGCGTGGGTGGACTCGGGGGCGGGCACGATGCCCTCGGCCCGGGCGAAGGCGACGCCCGCCTCGAAGCAGGCGGTCTGCGGGACGGCCACCGCCTCGATCAGCCCGAGCTCCTTGAGATGGCTGACGATCGGCGACATGCCGTGGTAGCGCAGGCCGCCGGCGTGGATCGCGGGCGGGGTGAAGCCGTGCCCGAGGGTGTGCATCTTCATCAGCGGGGTGGTGCCGGCGCTGTCGCCGAAGTCGTAGTCGTAGCGGCCCGCGGTCAGCGAGGGGCAGGACGCGGGCTCCACCGCGACCGCCCGGACCGCCCGGCGGCCCGCCAACTGCTCGCCCAGGAACGGGAGGGCGAGGCCGCCGAAGTTGGAGCCGCCGCCGGCCGCGCCGATCACCACGTCCGGGTAGTCGTCGATCCGGGCGAACTGGGCCAGCGCCTCCTGCCCGATCACGGTCTGGTGCAGCAGCACGTGGTTGAGCACCGAGCCGAGCGCGTACTTGGCGCCGCCGCCGGAGCGGGCCACCGACTCGACGGCCTCGGAGATCGCCAGGCCGAGGCTGCCGGTGGCGGCCGGGTCGGCGAGCAGCGCGGCCCGGCCGGCCTCGGTGAGCTGCGAGGGGGAGGCGTGCACGGCGGCGCCGTAGGTCTCCATCAGGGCCCGCCGGTAGGGCTTCTGGTCGTAGGAGACCCGGACCATGAAGACCTCGCAGTCCAGCTCCAGGAAGGAGCAGGCCAGGCCGAGGGCGCTGCCCCACTGCCCGGCGCCGGTCTCGGTGACCAGCCGGGTCACCCCGGCCCGCTTGTTGTAGTACGCCTGCGCCAGCGCGGTGTTGAGCTTGTGCGAGCCGGTCGGGTTGCCGCCCTCGTACTTGTAGTAGATCCGGGCGGGGGTGCCGAGCGCCCGCTCCAGCCGCTCGGCGCGCACCAGCGGGGCGGGCCGGAAGCGGCGGTACAGGTCGAGGACGGCGCCGGGGACGTCCACCTCGCGCGGGCCGCCGAGTTCCTGGGCGACGAGTTCGGCGGGGAACAGCGGGGCGAGGTCCGCGGCGGTGACCGGCTCCCCGGTGCCCGGGTGCAGCATCGGCGGCACCGGCGCGGGCAGGTCCGGGAGGATGTTGTACCAGGTGGTGGGGATCGGGTCGGTGTCGTGCGGGCTCATCCGGGGTCTCCCTGCGGTGCGGTCGCGGCCGCAGGGGTCCTTCCACGCCGAGGGGGTGCGCAACCGCCGCGCGCACCCCCTGGACTGACGTTCGATCAGCTGGCGAGAGGCCAACTTCCGTCCGGTCAGAGCTCCTTGCGGAACGCCTCCGCGGCGGCCAGGAACAGGTCGTTGCCCGCGACCTCGCCGATCGACACCCGGACGCCCTCGCCGGGGAACGGGCGGACCACCACGCCGGCCTCGGCCGCGGCGGCGGCGAAGTCCAGGGTGCGCTCGCCGAGCCGCAGCCAGACGAAGTTGGCCTGCGAGTCGACGACCGTCCAGCCCTGGGCGCGCAGCGCGGCGCTCACCCGGGCGCGCTCGCCGACCAGCGCCTCGACCCGCTCCAGCAGCGCCTCCTCGGCGCGCAGCGAGGCGACCGCGGCGTCCTGGGCGAGCTGGCTGACGCCGAACGGGACGGCGGTCTTGCGCAGCGCGTCGGCGACCTGCTGGTGGGCGACGGCGAAGCCGACCCGCAGGCCGGCCAGGCCGTACGCCTTGGAGAAGGTGCGCAGCACGCAGACGTTGGGGCGGTCGCGGTACAGCTCGATGCCGTCCGGGACCTCCTCGTCGCGGATGAACTCGCGGTAGGCCTCGTCCAGCACCACCAGGACGTGCGCGGGGACGGCGTCCAGGAAGCGGACCAGCTCCTCGCGGTGGATCGCGGCGCCGGTCGGGTTGTTGGGGTTGCAGACGAAGATCAGCCTGGTCCGGTCGGTGACCGCGGCGAGCATCGCGTCGAGGTCGTGCGCCTCGTCGGCGGTCAGCGGGACGGGCACGGGGGTGGCACCGGCGACCCGGGTGATGATCGGGTACGCCTCGAAGGAGCGCCAGGCGAAGATCACCTCGTCGCCCTCGCCGGCGGTGGAGAGCACCAGGGACTGGGCGACGCCGACCGAACCGGTGCCGGTGGCGATGTGCTCGGCGGGGACGCCGAAGCGGGCGGCGAGCTCGGCGGTCAGCTCGCCGACGGCCATGTCGGGGTAGCGGTTGAAGCTCCCGGCGGCGGCGAGGGCGGCGTCCAGGACGCCCGGCAGCGGCGGGTAGGGGTTCTCGTTCGAGGACAGCTTGAAGGCGTCGGCGCCGGCCGGCTTGCCGGGCTTGTAGCTGGGGATGCCGTCCAGGTTCGGCCGCAGCCGGGGACCGTGCTCACGCTGAACCACGGGGTTCTCCGTTTCTTCTTCCTCGGCGGTGGCGCCGTTCCGTCCCCGGTCGGGTGCCGTGAACGATACCGACCGCCCTCACCCGTGAGGGTGAGATGCTCGTCCGGGTTACGGGTGCAGATCAGCCATTCTGCCGGGTTCCTTTGGCACATGTCAGAGGTATCCGAGCCGGAAAACCGCAGCTATCGAAGGGAACGCCCCAAACCTGTTCATGGAGAAACGTATCTTCTGCGACCTGTAGCGAAGCGGTCACGGAACGCCGTCATGAGCCATACGATCGGTCCGCCATGACAGCAGCAGCCAATCAGAACGGTCGTCGGACCACCGCATCACGGCGCCTGGAGCGGGCCGGCATCCGGGACGTCGCGGCGGCCGCCGGCGTGTCCATCACCACGGTCTCGGACGCCCTGAACGGCAAGGGCCGGCTCCCCGACGAGACCCGCAGCCGGGTCCGCGAGGTCGCCGAGCGGCTCGGGTACCGGCCCTCCGCCGCCGCCCGGACCTTGCGCACCGGGCGGTCCGGCCTGATCGGCCTGACCGTCACCACGTACGGCGAGGAGCCGTTCACCTTCACCGAGTTCGCCTACTTCGCGGAGATGGCGCGGGCCGCCACCAGCGCCGCGCTGGGCCGCGGCTACGCCCTGGTGGTGCTGCCCGCGTCCTCCCGGCACGACGTGTGGAGCAACATCGCGCTGGACGGCACGGTGGTGATCGACCCGCCCGACCAGGACCCGCTGGTCACCGAGCTGTACCGGTCCGGGGTGCCGGTGGTCTCGGACGGCAAACCGGGCAACTGCCCGGTCACCGCCTGGGTCGACAACGACCACGAGGCCGCCGTGCTGGGCATCCTGGAGCACCTGAGCGAGGTCGGCGCCCGCCGGATCGGCCTGCTCACCGGCACCTCCACCGACACCTACACCCGGCTCTCCACCGAGGCGTACCTGGCCTGGTGCGACCGGGTCGGCCAGGAACCGGTCTACGAGACCTACCCGGCGCACGACCCGGCGGCCGGCGCGGTCGCCGCCGACCGGCTGCTGGCCCGCCCGGACCGCCCGGACGCGGTCTACGGCCTGTTCGACCCGAACGGCACCGACCTGCTGGCCGCCGCCCGCCGCTACGGCCTGCGGGTCCCGGACGACCTGCTGCTGGTGTGCTGCAGCGAGTCCGACGTCTACGCCAACACCGAACCGCCGATCACCACCCTGTCGCTGAAACCCCGTCGGATCGGCACCACCGTGGTCAACCTGCTGATCGACGCGATCGAAGGAGTCGAGGCGGGCTCCGGCGCCGCCCCCGGCCGGCTGTTCCCGCCCCGCTACCGGACCGCCGGGCACGGCCCGCCGCCCGGCACCCTGATGCCGACCGAGCTGATCGTCCGGGCCTCCTCGCAGCGCCGCAGCCCGCGCACCACGGTCAGCCCGCCCCGCCCGCCCGGCGAGGTGTGACCCCGCCGCCCGCCCGCCGCCCGCTGGTCTGGACCAGCCCAGACCGGGGCAGACCGGGCGGCGGGGCGGCCCCGCCGCGGGGTCGGCGACATCGGATACCGACCGGGTGAGGACGCCGGGAGAGTGCGCTTCCTATGATGGGCGAATGACACCCGAGGACCTCTTCCGCGATCCCGAGCAGCCGTACTCGGGCCACGGCCCGCGCCAGGACCTCGACGTGCTCCCGCAGGGCTCCTGGTTCGAGCCGGCCGAACCCGCCGGCCACCCGTACGACGAGACCCACAGCACCTACGGCGGCGCCCGCTACCTCGAACAGCACTGGGCCCCCAGCGGCCAGTTCGGCGACGCGGCCCCCGTCCCCGGCCACTACGCGCCCACCGCGGCCGCCGCCTCGGAGGACCCGCCGACCATCGAGCTCGGCCCGCCGCTGGACGCCCCCCCGGTCGAGGTGCACTTCCCCTACCCGCAGCCCGAACCCGGCGAGGGCCCCGGGCCGCTGTTCGTCATCGGCGACGTGCACGGCTACCTCGACGAACTGCTCGCCGCCCTGCACCAGCAGGGCCTGATCGACGCCGAGGGCCACTGGTCGGCCGGCCGCTCCCGGGTCTGGTTCCTCGGCGACTTCACCGACCGCGGCCCCGACGGCATCGGCGTCATCGACCTGGTCATGCAGCTCGCCGCCGAGGCCGCCGCGGCCGGCGGCTACTGCCGCGCCCTGATGGGCAACCACGAACTGCTCTTCCTCGGCGCCGCCCGCTACGGCGACGAGGCCGTCCAGTCCACCGCCGGCACCGCCTCCTTCCTCGCCGCCTGGCGGCTCAACGGCGGCCAGCAGCACGACCTGGAGCGCCTGCAGCCGCACCACATCAGCTGGCTGTCCCGGCTGCCCGCGATGGCCCTGGAGGACGGCCACCTGCTGCTGCACTCCGACACCACCGCGTACCTCGAGTACGGCGAGACCGTCGCCGACGTCAACGACGCCGTGCACGCCCTGCTCGCCGACGAGGGCATCGACGAGTGGTGGGACGCCTTCCGCAAGTTCACCAAGCGGTTCGCCTTCCGCGGCCAGGCCGGCACCATGTCCGCCCAGGAACTGCTCGGCGTCTACGGCGGCTACCGGGTGGTGCACGGCCACAGCCCGATCCCGTACCTCACCGGCGACCAGCCCGAGGACGGCACCCCGCCGCACGTCCCCGGCCCCTACATCTACGCTGACGAGCTGGCCATCGCCATGGACGGCGGCGTGACCATGGACGGCCGCCTGCTGGTCGCCCGGCTGCCACTGAACTGACACCGCCGCGCGCGCCCGCGCACTGAACAACTGCACGGCGGCGCACGGCCGCTGACGGTCCTGAAGTTCCGGAAACAGGCTGTCCGCACGCTCCCGCGCACCCCTACGATCGAGGCCCACCGACTCTCCGTCGACCTCGTGGAACGGGGTACCCATGAGCAACCCCCCGCGCCTGCTCGCCGAGGACCGCGCCGCCTTCGCGCGCCTGCTCGACGACGCCCTGCGCGAACCCGGCGTCCGGCAGGCCCTCGCCGCACCCGGCGCACGCCGCACCGCCGAACAGCTGCACACCACGGCGCTCGCCGACGCCGACGCCGTCGCCGCGCCCGCCGCCCCCGAGTACGCGCACTACCTGGCGCTGCGCACCGCGCTCGCCGAACGCCCCACGGGTGTCCCGCCCGCCGGGCCCGGCGTCTTCCCCGTGCTCACCGTGCTCACCCCCGTGCTGGCCGGTGCGGCCGGCCTGATCCTGCTGCTGGTCGGCTGGCTGCTCCGGGCCGCCGACCCCGCGCTCGCGCTCGGCCGCTCCACCGTCACCGCCGGCGTCCTCGCCCTGGCCGTCGCCGCCGCCGCACTGCTGATCGGCGGCGCCGGACTCGTCCTCACCGCGCTGCGCGACGCCGCCGCCCCCGACCACGCCGATCCGCAGCAGCACGCCGACCTCGCCGAGGCCCGCGCCGCCTGGCAGGACGCGCTGCGCGAACGGGCCCTGCTGCCCTGGCTGCACGCCAACCTCGGCGCCGAACCCCCGGCCGCCCCCGTCCCGCGCCCCCGCACCGCCCCGCCCGAGCTGCACCGCCCCGGCTACAGCCGGGCCGCCTACGCCAGCCCCGGCTTCAGCAGCCCCGGCGCCGAAGGGCTCACCGACGCCGAGGGCCGGCGCCCCCGGCCCGCCGAGTTCAGCGGCCCCGGCTACTCCTCCCCCGACTTCACCAGCCCGGGCCCCGAAGGGCTCACCGACGCCGACGGCCGCCCCCGCCCCGACGGCCCCGGCTTCACCAGCCCCGGCCCGGAACGCCTCACCGACCCGCAGGGCCGCCCCCGCACCACCGACCGCAACCCCGGCTACACCGCGCCCGACTTCACCAGCCCCGCCGAGGGCCGCACCCCCCGCCGCCCCGGCTTCAGCAGCCCCGACCACGACAGCCCCGACTTCACCTCCCCCGACTTCGACAGCCCCGGCCCCGAGGGCATCACCGACGCCGACGGCCGCCGCCGGCCGCCCGGCTTCACCCCGCCCGGCCACGACAGCCCCGACTTCACCGGCCCGGACGAGGTCTGACCGGCCTCCGTCCTGACGGGCCGTCAGAGCCTTCGCTGCCGCAGTGCCAGCGCCACCGGCACGCCCAGCGCGCACGCCGCCGCACAGGCCGCCCACACCAGCGTGTAGGCGCCCTCCGAGGGCACGCCCGGCCGCAGCACCAGGCGGTCCAGCACCACCGCCGCCAGCACGCCCGCCGCCGCGCCCGCCAGCGACTTCAGCGTGTTGTACACGCCCGTGCCGACGCCCGTCCGGTCGGCCGGCAGCCGCCGCATCAGCAGCGCCGGCAGCAGGCTCAGCCCCAGCCCCGCCCCGTACCCCGCCAACGCCCCGCCCAGCACGAACTGCCAGGCCGCCGCGTGCCCCAGCGCGATCACCCCGTAGCCGGTGGCGCACAGCGCGAACCCCAGGCCCAGGACCCGCGACACGTCCTGACGGAGCGTCAACCGGTGCGCCGTCAGGGCGCCCAGCGTCGCCGCCGCCGTCTGCGGCAGCACCAGCAGGCCCAGCACCAGCGGCACCGCGCCCAGGCCGTACCCCGTCTCCGCAGGCCGCGCCGCCTGGAACGCCAGCGTCGGGCCCTGCGCCCCGTACAGCGCGCAGCCCAGCAGGAAGCTCAGCCCGAACACCGGGGCGGTGGCCCGGCGGGCCAGCAACCGGACGTCCACCACCGGGGTTTCCGCGCGCAGTTGCTGCCGGACGAACAGCGCCAGCAGCAGCACGCCCGCCGCCAGCAGCAGCCCCGTCACCGCCCCCGGCAGCACCCCGCTCGCGCCCAGGCCCGCCAGCAGCAGGGTCAGGCCCAGCGAGAGCAGCGCCGCCCCCGCCCGGTCGATCCGGCCCGCCGCCCGCACCTGCGACTCCGGGACCAGCCACCACACCACCGGCAGCACCGGCACCGGCAGCACCGCCAGCGCCCACAGCAGCGGCCGGGTCGCCGCCGGGTCCGCGCCCAGGCCGCCGACCGCCAGCGCGCCCAGCGTCGACCCCACCGTCAGCGCGCCCACCAGCGGGCCCACCGCGCGGCCGCCGCGCTCCTCGCCCAGCCGGTCCCGCAGGACGGCGAACTCCAGCGGCAGCCAGCACGCCAGGAACCCCGACAGCGCCCGGCCCGCCAGCAGCACCGGCAGGTCCGGGGCCAGCGCCGTCACCACGGAGCCCAGCAGCGTCAGCAGCACGGTGGCCCGCAGCAGCCTGCGGTGCCCGTACAGGTCGCCCAGCCGGGAGGTCAGCGGCACCGCGACGCCCGACACCAGGAACTCCGCGCCCAGCGCCAGGCTCAGGTCGGCGGCCCGCAGGTCCAGGTGCTCGCCGAGCCGCGGCAGCAGGATCGGGAACCCGCCCTGCAGCACGCCCGAGGCGAACTCGACCAGGGCGAGCAGCGGCACGGCCGCGGCGGCGGCCCGAACGGCAGGACGGGCGGGGTCGGCGGGGTCGGCGGGGTCAGCGGGGGAGTCGTCGGGGCCGGGGAGGTCGGCGGTCGGGCCGGCGGTCGTCGTCATCGGCGGTTCCACGGGGGTGCGCAGGGGTGGGGGTGGCCGACAGGATGGCTAACCTGGAGACCCCGGCAGCGCCCGCGCACGAATCCGTTCCTGCGGCCGACCCCGCGCAAGGATCAGCCATGATCGACGAGTTGGACCTGGCCCTGGTCGACGCCCTGCGCGTCGACCCGCGGGCCCCGTGGTCCCGGCTGGCCGCCCCGCTCGGCGTCGACCCGGCCACCCTGTCCCGCCGCTGGTCCCGGCTCACCGCCGACGGCAACGCCTGGGTCACCTGCTACCCCGACGCCGACCGGATCGGCCGGGGCCTCACCGCCCTGGTCCAGGTCGACTGCCCCGCCGACCGGGTCGGCCGGGTCGCCGCCGAGATCGCCCGGCACCCGCAGACCGCCAGCATCGAACTCGTCACCGGCGACGCCGACCTGCTGCTCACCGTCGCCGCCTACGACCACGCCTCGCTCACCGGCTACCTGCTCGACCGGCTCGGCACCGTCCCCGGCGTCCTGCGCACCCGCACCACCCTGGTCGAACGCACCCTGGTCGAGGGCAGCCGGTTCTCCAACGGCGCCCTCGACGCCGAACAGCGCCGTGCCATCGCCGCCCCGCCGCCGGGACCGGGCCGCCACGGGCCCGGCGGCCACCGCGTCGAGGAGGACCTCGCCCTCATCCAGGCCCTCGGCGCGGACGGCCGGATGTCCTACGCGGCACTCGCCGCCCGCACCGGCCTGCCCGCCAGCACCGTCCGCCGCCGCCTCGCCGAACTCCGCGACTCCGGCCGCGCGGTGCTCCGCTGCGACGCCTCGCCCCAGGTCACCGGCCACCCCGTCGGCGCGATGCTCTGGCTGGACGTCCCGCCCGCCGCCCTCCCCGACACCGCCCGCCACCTCACCGCCCTCCCGCAGACCCGGATGTGCGCCGTCACGGTCGGCCCCGCCAACCTCGCCCTCTACCTGATCACCCCGCAACTCCCCGACCTCCGCCGCATCGAACAGGACCTCGCCCACCACCACCCCGCCATCCGCGTCCACGACCGCCACGTCACCCTCCGCACCCTCAAACTCGTCGGCCACCTCCTCACCCCGGACGGCCGCCGCACCGCCTACGTCCCCATCGAGCCGTAGCTCGCGGCCGCCGCGCTCTCGCGGGAGCGAAGCTCCGTCCCGGGCCCGGGGTGGAGCGCAGCTCCATCCAGGGGCCCGGGGAACGGCGGAGCCGAGGGGCGGGTGTCCGACGGGCCGCGAGGCGCCACCCCGTTTCGGGCCGAAGGTCTTTCGGCCGACGCCCCGTGGCGCCCCACTGTGTCCCGGCGATCAGCCCCTCGGCCCCGCCGTTCCCCGGGCCCCTGATTTCTCCGTCCCGCCTGCCGAGAAGTTCCCCGGGCCCCTACCTGCCGTCCCGGGTGCCCAGGGCGAGGGCCGCGAGCAGGGCCGCCGCGTCCGCGAGGACGCTGTCGTCGAAGCGGGCCTCGGCCGAGTGGTTGTACGGGGCGGTGAACGGGTCGGCCTCCGCAGGACATGCGCCGAACATGACGTACGCGGCCGGCACGTGCCCCGCCAGCACCCCGAAGTCCTCCGAGCCCGCCAGCGGCCTCGGCATCTCGATGTACCGCTCCTCACCGAGCAGTTGACGCACCGTCCGCTCCACGTACCCGGCCTCGGCGGGGTCGTTGACCGTCACGGGGTAGCCGTGCTCGACCGTCGCGTCGACCTCGCAGCCGTGCGCCTCGCCGATGCCGCGGACCACCCGGACGGCCTCGGTGAGCACCCGTTCGCGGGCGGCGGGCGAGAAGGAGCGGACGGTCGCCGCGAACACCGCCTCGTCCGGGATGACGTTCTCGACCGTTCCGGCGTGGAAGGTCCCGACCGTCAGGACGACCGGGTCGAAGGCGTCGAAGCGCCGGGTGACCAGGGTCTGCAGGGCGAGGACGGCCTCGCACGCGGCCGGGACGGGGTCGAGGCCGAGGTGCGGGCTGGAGCCGTGGCCGCCGCGGCCACGGACCACCACGCGCAGGGTGTCGGAGGCGGCCATGATCGGCCCGGGCCGGCCCGCGACGTACCCGGCGGGCAGCAGCGCGGCCCCGACGTGCAGGGCGTACGCGGCGGCGACCCGCTCCCCGGCGGCGTCCAGCACGCCGTCCTCGACCATCAGGGCCGCTCCGCCGCCGCCCTCCTCGCCGGGCTGGAACATGAACACCACGCTGCCGGCGAGCTGTTCGCGCCGTTCGGCGAGCAGCCGGGCCGCGCCGACCAGCGCGGCGGTGTGCAGGTCGTGCCCGCAGGCGTGCATCGCGCCGGGGACCTCGGAGGCGTACGGCAGGCCGGTGTTCTCCTGCACGGGGAGGGCGTCCAGGTCGGCGCGGAGCAGGACGGCGGGACCGGGGCGGGCGCCGCGCAGCACGGCGGTGACGGAGGACAGCCGGGTCCCGAGGGTGAGCTCCAGCGGGAGGCCGTCGAGGGCGGCGAGCACCTTCTCCCGGGTGCGGGGGAGGTCGAGGCCGATCTCGGGTTCGCGGTGCAGGGCGCGGCGGAGCGCGACCAGTTCGGGCCGGAGCGCGGCGGCGGCGCCGCGCAGGGTGTCGAGTCCGGGGTGAACGTCGGCCGACATGGGTGCGCCTCCTGGGTGGACGGGGAGCGGACGGTTCTCCCGCATCCTCGCCCCGGGCCCCGGCGGGTCGGGCCGGGGCGCACGGATCACCCCCGATCGGCGGCTGCCGCGCACGATTCGTCCAGCGCCGCACCGCCCGCTCCCGCACCGCCCGCTCCCGCACCGGCCGTTCCCGCACCGGCCGTTCCCGTGCCCGCCCCCGCCAGCAGCGCGGCGGCGACGGCCCGGGCCTCGGCGGCGGCGGCCGGGGTGCCCTCGCGCAGGGCGGTGACGATGGCGCCGTCCATCAGCAGGACCAGGCGGCGGGCGAGGGCGGCGGCCTCTTCCTCGGAGCGGCCCTCGGCGGCGAGCAGGCCGGCCACGTATCCGACCACCGCGCGCTTGTGGGCGGCGGCGACCCGGTGCGCGGGGCTGTCCGGGTCGGCGGTCTCGACCATGGTGTTGATGAAGGCGCAGCCGCGGAAGTCGGCGCGGGCGAAGCGTTCGGCGAGGGCGTCGAAGACGTCCAGCGGGCGGCCGCCGCGCTCGGCGACGCCGGCGGCGAGCCAGTCGCGCCAGGCGCGGTCGCGGCGGGTGAGGACGGCGACGACCAGTTCGTCCTTGCCGGTGAAGTGCCGGTAGAAGGAGGCCCGGCCGACGCCGGACTCGGCGAGGATGCGCTCCACGCCGACGGCGCGGATGCCCTCGGCGTAGAAGAGTTCCTCGGCGGTGTCGAGCAGGCGGGCGCGTGCGTGGGTGGCCATGTCCCCAAGCCTAGCCGGTGGTTGACGAATTACGGTACCGATCAGTACCGTCTCTGCCGTCAGAACGGAACCGATCGGTACCATCTGGAGCGACCGTGCCACGCCTGCCACTACTCACCGCGGACCCGGACGGACTGCTGGAGCGCACCCGCGCCCGCCTCGGCCGTGTCCCGAACCTCTACGCCACCCTCGCCAACTCACCTGCCGCACTGGGTGGTTACCTCGCCCTGCACGAACAGCTGGGCAGCGGCGCGCTCGGCCCGAAGCTCCGCGAACAGCTCGCCCTGCTGACCGCCCAGCACAACGAGTGCACCTACTGCGTCAGCGCCCACACCCTGCGCGGCCGCCGCCTGCTCCACCTCACCGACGAGCAGCTCGCGCGGGCCCGCGAGGGCGCCGACGACACCGACCCGCACGCCGACGCGGTGCTGCGGCTGGCCGACCGCATCCTGCACACCCGCGGCCGGGTCACGGACGAGGAGCTCGCCACCGCCCGGGCGGCCGGCGTCACCGACGCCGAACTCGCCGAGATCACCGCCCACCTCGCCCTCAACACGCTCTCCAACTGGTTCAACCACCTGGCGCAGCCCGTCCTCGACTTCCCGGAGGTCCCCGCATGACCCCGCAGCCCCGCCGCGGCACCGTCGAACTCCGCCCCGGCTACACCGTCCTGGACGCCACCGGCACCCCCGTCGACCGGGCCGAGGACGTCGCCTTCACCCTCGAAGGCGGCTTCGTCCACCTCCGCCTCCCCGGCACCGACACCGTCCAGGTGGTCGCCGCCCCGGCCGTCCAACGCCTGGCGTACCCGGCCTGACGGATCATCAACTCTTGTCCTTTTCCTCCGAGTTGAACATTCCTTGACCGCCCCCGGGGCGGCGGCCCGGCTGCCAGAATGGCGTCATGAAGCCAACGATGCGGACCTCGACGCGGATCGCCGGCACCACCGTCCTGCTGCTCGCCTGCGCGGTCGGCGCCGCGGCCTGCGAGTCCGGCGGCCCGGCCCCGAAGGCGGCCGGCCCCCGGACGGTCACGGTCTTCCGCACGGACGGGCAGCTGAGCGGCGACGCGCTCACCCGGGCCGCCGAGCAGCTCCGCCGCCGGGCCGAGTTGCTCGGCCTGCCCGACCCGCAGGTCAGCACCGGCTCCGGCACGCTCTCGCTCTCCGTCGCCGGCCCGCCCCCGGGCGATCAGCTCGCCGCCCTCGTCCACCGGCCCGCCCTGGAGATCCGCCCCGTCCTCGCCGACGCGGTGGACGGCAGCGCGCCCGGGGCCACCGGGACCACCGTCCCGCCCGCCCTGCGCGCCGGGTTCGACGCCCTGCACTGCGCCGCGAGCCCGTCCGCCGGAGCCACCCCGTCCGTCAGTGCCACCCCGTCCGCCGCCGACCCGGCCGCCGGGGCCGTCGCCTGCGGCAACCCCGAGCCCGCCGACCGCACCCGCCACAAGTTCGCCCTCGGCCCGGTCGCCCTCAAGAACGCCGACATCGCCGACAGTTCCGCCGCCGCCGACCCGCAGGGCGGTGGCTGGCAGATCACCGTCCGCTTCACCCCGGCCGGCGGCACCGCCTTCGCCGACCTCACCGGCCGGATCGCCTCCGAACAGCCCCCCGGCAACCAACTCGCCGTCCTCCTCGACGGCACCGTCATCACCCACCCCTACGTCCAGCAGTCCATCACCGGCGGCGAGGCCGTCATCACCGGCACCTTCACCCAGGACCAGGCCAAGACCCTGGCCGCCCAACTCGCCACCGCCACCCTCCCCGCCGGCCTCCGCCCGGACTCCCCCTGACCCCACCCGGCGACCGGCGACCCGGCAGCCGGAGACAGCACGAAAAAAGGAAGCGCCGCGCCGGGAGACCCCCCTTCGTCTCCCGGTACGGCGCGCTCGATGACACCGGGTCAGTCGGCCGGCGGGAGGTGGACCCGGTTGCCCTGGGCGGCGAACTCGGCGGACTTCTCGGCCATACCGGCCGTTCAGGGGCAGATCAACTCAATGGTCGGGAAGTACGTGCGGTACCGCGTGGCGTCACGAGTGAGCAGGCGATGGCCCCGGACGGCCGCATGCGCGCCGATGTAGAAGTCCGGCAGCGGTGCGGCCTTCGTCCCGCCCTGCTTCCGGTACCGCAGGAATGCCTTCCCTGCCAGGAACCCCGCCTCATAGGGAAGCGGCTCACGGACGAACTCCTCGGCGGGCAGGACCGCGTCCAGGTCCTCGATCGCCGCGTACGCCACCGAGACCTCCGCGTAGACGATCGGATTGATCACCACCTGCCCCACATCCTGAGCCTTGGCCAGTTCGGCCTCGGACCAGTCGGCCCAGGTGGGGTCGTCCGTCATCAGATCCAGCAGCACGCACGAATCGACCAGGGTCACCGGCCGAATCCGCGCTTGTTCCACCAGCCTCAGCCGGCTACTCGCCACGCAGCAGCTCCATGATCTGGTCGGTGGACATGCCGCCGACAGCAGTGCCCCTCATGCGCTGTGCCAGCCGCTGCCCCCGGGTTCCGCTCCCGACCCGGCGCACTATCCGCAGCACGCCGTCCTCCTCGATCACGTCCACCTCGTCACCGGGGTGGAGACCGCACTTCTCACGAAGGTCCGCAGGGATGGTGACCTGCCCTTTGCTGTTGAGCCGCATCGCAACCTCCGGTATCCCGTAATACCCCTACTACGTAATACTACGCCGTCGCCAGCAAGGGCGGACGCTGCGCGAAACGCCGGAGCGCCGCGCCGGGAGACCCCCTCCGTCTCCCGGTGCGGCGCGATCGGTGGGGCCTGCGTCAGTCGGCCAGCGGCAGGTAGACCTTGTTGCCCAGGGCGGCGAACTCGGCGGACTTCTCGGCCATGCCGGCCGGCGCGGCCTACTCGGCCTCGCCGCCGTGCTCGTCGCGGATCTGCCGGGAGATCTTCATCGAGCAGAACTTGATCAAAGACAGCATCAGCAGGGTCGGTTGCCAATGCCTTTACAGCCCGCGATCACCAACGGCTACGCCGGGACGTCACGGACGCTGCGCTGGAGGACGTCCGGAAGAACACCGGCCGCGGTGACGAAGTCCTTGTCGTCATGCAGCACGATGAGCCCGTGGTGAGCTGCGGTGGCGCAGATCATCAGGTCCACGGTGGACAGCGCACGGACGGCACCACCGGCCTGCGCGAGCTTGAACTGGGCCGACTCGATCCAGCCCCACACGTTCTTCGGCAGGGGCACGTCCGGGTACAGGTCGCTGAACATCTCGCCCATCTGCTCGTAGTGCACGAGGTTGAGGGCGGAGCGTCGGAACTCCGTGCGCTGGGGAGCACACGATCCGATGACGCGTAGGTCGATGTCCTCTCCCCATGCGTCGTTCAGGTGCCGCTCGCGCTGCAGTCGCCATACGGCGGTGGAGTCCGCGAGGTAGCGGATCACTCCTCACCCTGCTTCTCGGCGTCGTGGAGTTGCCGCCATCCCTCGTAGTCCCACTGCTGGGCGGCCTGGAAGTGCCTGGCGCGCCGGGCAGCCTGTTCGTGCCTCTCGGCGTACTCGCGAAGGGCGGTGTTGACCACGTCCTTCTTGGTCGCGCCTGCGGAGAAACGCAGGGCCTTCGCGAGGGCGTCGTCGTCCAGGTCGATGGTCGTCACGCTCATGCATGCCTCCGATATATAAGGCCAACAACAATCATGAATATAGCAGCGGGCCCACCAGGATCGGGCCGGAAAGCACCGGGCGCCGCTCCCGGAGGTCAGCCTCCGGGAGCGGCGCCCGTCAGGGTCGCAGCCCTACCTCAGCCCGTCAGCGGCAGGTAGACCCGGTTGCCCTGGGCCGCGAACTCCGCCGACTTCTCGGCCATGCCGGCCAGGGCGTCGGCGTCGAACTCGGTGGCCACGGCCGACGATCCGTCACCGTGCTCGTCGCGGATCTGCTGGGAGACCTTCATCGACGACAACGTCAGCCCCCAACCAGCACATCCGTGGATATCGCCCCAGGACCGCCCTGTGAGGCATCATCGGGCAGAAGATCACGCTCCTTGACGGTGTCCACTCGAATGTTCGCCCGCCGTCTCCATGGCCGGGCCCAAGCCAGAGGCAGACCTGTGACGAGTCCGTCCGATCAAGAACTGTGGGCCGCTGTCGTTTCTGCTCGCCGCGAGCTCAACCGCGTGCAGGCCGAGTTCTACCAGAACGCCACCGACTCCACAGGTGTCCTACGAGATGCGCTCCGTGAGCGCGGCTGGGGTCAGACAACAGCTCTGCGCCACCTGGACGGACTCTCCCGAGACACACTGGATCTCCTGCCGGAGTTGGTGTGTCTGGTCATCTCCGACCGAACCCATCGATGGGCTGTCGAGGCGATCGACCACATCTCGCACGACAAGTTGATGCCTGCGCTTACACCCCTTGTCCGGCAACACCTGGACAGCGAGGACGCATACGAATACGGATGCCTCGCCAGTCTGGCTGCACGTATCCAGGCATGGCCCCTGCTGCAGGAGATCGTCCAGCGAGCACTGAGCAGTGCCGATCCCGAGATCCGGGAGCTTGGCCGGTTCTATGCCGAGAGGTATGACTTCCTTCAAGGAGTCGCCCAGGACGAGCTGGCCCCAGGAGAGACCTCGTCGGCCGCCAACGCCTGACGGGCCGAGCGCCCGCACCGGGAAGGCCCCCTCCTCCTTCCCGGTGCGGGCGCTGCTGCGAGCCGTTCCGTCAGTCGGCCAGCGGGAGGTAGACCCGGTTGCCGTTGGCAGCGAACTCCTCGGACTTGGCCTTCATGCCGGCTTCGGCCTCATCGTCGCTGGTCACGGCCATGTCGTCGCCGTAGGTGTCCATGATGCTTTTACTGATCTTCATCGAGCAGAACTTGGGGCCGCACATGGAGCAGAAGTGCGCGGTCTTGGCGGGCTCGGCGGGGAGGGTCTCGTCGTGGAAGTCGCGGGCGGTCTCCGGGTCGAGGGCCAGGTTGAACTGGTCCTCCCAGCGGAACTCGAAGCGGGCGTCGGAGAGCGCGTCGTCCCAGGCCTGCGCGCCGGGGTGGCCCTTGGCGAGGTCGGCGGCGTGGGCGGCGATCTTGTAGGTGATGACGCCGGTCTTCACGTCGTCCCGGTCGGGCAGGCCGAGGTGTTCCTTCGGGGTGACGTAGCAGAGCATCGCGGTGCCCCACCAGGCGATCATCGCGGCGCCGATGCCCGAGGTGATGTGGTCGTAGCCGGGCGCGACGTCGGTGGTCAGCGGGCCGAGGGTGTAGAACGGGGCCTCGTCGCAGATCTCCTTCTGCAGGTCCATGTTCTCGCGGATCTTGTGCATCGGGACGTGCCCGGGGCCCTCGATCATCACCTGGACGTCCTTGGCCCGGGCGATCCGGCCCAGCTCGCCCAGCGTGGTGAGTTCGGCGAACTGCGCCTCGTCGTTGGCGTCGGCGATCGAGCCGGGCCGCAGGCCGTCACCGAGCGAGAAGGTGACGTCGTAGGCGCGCAGCAGGTCGCAGAGCTCCTCGAAGTGGGTGTGGAGGAAGTTCTCCTGATGGTGCGCCAGGCACCAGGCGGCCATGATCGAGCCGCCGCGCGAGACGATGCCGGTCTTGCGCCGGGCGGTGAGCGGGACGTAGCGCAGCAGCACGCCGGCGTGCACCGTCATGTAGTCGACGCCCTGCTCGCACTGCTCAACCACGGTGTCCCGGTAGACCTCCCAGCTGAGCTCCTCGGCCCGGCCGTCGACCTTCTCCAGCGCCTGGTAGAGCGGGACGGTGCCGATCGGGACGGGGGAGTTGCGCAGGATCCACTCGCGGGTGGTGTGGATGTTGCGGCCGGTGGAGAGGTCCATGACGGTGTCGGCGCCCCAGCGGGTGGCCCAGGTCATCTTCTCCACCTCCTCCTCGATCGAGGAGGTGACCGCCGAGTTGCCGATGTTGGCGTTGATCTTCACCAGGAAGTCGGTGCCGATGATGGCCGGCTCGACCTCGGGGTGGTTCACGTTGACCGGGATGACGGCCCGGCCGCGCGCCACCTGCTCGCGGACGAACTCCGGTTCCAGGCCCTCCCGGAGCGCGACGAACTCCATCTCGGGGGTGACCAGGCCGCGCTTGGCGTAGCCGAGCTGGGTGACGGCGACGCCGTCCCGGGCGCGCAGCGGGCGGCGCGGCCGGCCGGGGAAGACCGCGTCCAGGTTGCGCAGGTCGCCGCCGCGCGGCGCGGTGTGCTTGATCCCGTCGTCCTCGGGGCGGGCCTCGCGGCCCTCGTACTCCTCGACGTCCCCGCGCTGCCTGATCCACGGGTCGCGCAGCGCGGGCAGTCCGCGCCGCACGTCGGTGGGGACGGCGGGGTCGGTGTACGGCCCGGAGGTGTCGTACAGCGGGACGGTCCCGCCGTTGGTGAGCCGGACCTCGCGGTAGGGGACCAGCAGGTCGGGGCGGCTGCCCCGGCGGTACGCCTTGCGCCAGGCCGGGGTGGGGTAGCCGGTGGCGGCCGACTGGTGGGCAGACGTGTCTTCGGCAAATGCGGTCATGCGACCTTCAACTCCCTACGCCGGCATTACCCGGTCAGGTTCCTGCGGTCGGCGCAGCAGGTGGTACGCGGGCCCGCGTACCGTCAGCGCCCTCTCAGCCCGGTGCTCCGAGCTCCCGTTCCGCGCAGGCGTTCGCCGCCTGCGTCCGTCGCTCACCGTAGGGCACCGGGCCCGCCCGGTCCAGGGCGCGTCCCTGGCCCCGCCATGCGCCGGAGGCGCAACTCCCGCGCGCCGCCGAGCTGTTCGCCACCCGGTCGACGTGGGAGAATGGCCCGGATGATCGGGCTGACGGGGCGGGTGACGGGGCGGATCGGCGCCGGGCTGGTCGGCGAGGTGATGGTGCACATCCCGGAGCGGCAGGGCACCGAGGCGTTCCTGGCGTACCTCGCCGTCCCGGGCGAGCGGCTGGAGCCCGGCTCGATGGTGGTCGTGGTCGAGTACCAGCCACCGCGCACGGTCTACGTCGCGCCGCTCTGAGCCTCCGTCAGCATGCGAACGGTTGAGGCCGTCCAGCTGTTTCGAGACGGTGACGGTCGACACCGGCGTTCCCTCTTCCACCGCGATCGGGACAGGCGCAGAATGCGGGCTGCCACCGGATTCCGCGCCATCCTGCACGACCGAAGCGCAGCCACGGAACCGGTGTGCCCTGAAGGGGGAGATTGCCGATGCTGATCGGCATTGTCGGCGGAGCCGTCGCTGGCCTCGTCGCACTGATCGTGCTGTTCAAACTCATGTGGCGGGTGGCCGAGCCCAACGAGGCCCTGGTCATCTCCGGTTCCAAGCACGGTGAGGGGCTCGGCTTCCGGGTCGTCACCGGCCGGGGCACCCTGGTGATCCCCGGCATGCAGGTGGTGCGCCGGCTGTCGCTGGACCTCAACGAGGCCGCGCTGGACGTCGAGTGCGTGACGTCGCAGGGCATCCCGGTGCACGTCAAGGGCGTGGTGATCTTCAAGGTGGGCGACGACAACGCGTCCATCGCCAACGCCGCCCGCCGTTTCCTGGACCAGCAGAAGATGATGGGCCACCGGGTGCACAACGTGTTCGCCGGCCACCTGCGCTCCATCGTCGGCGGGCTGACCGTCGAGGACATGATCCGCGACCGCGAGCGCCTCACCGGCGAGACCCGCTCCGCCTCGGGCATCGAGATGGAGAAGCTCGGCCTGATCATCGACTCGCTGCAGATCCAGGAGATCCTGGACCCGACCGGCTACATCACCAACCTGGCCGCGCCGCACGCCGCCGCCGTCCAGCGGGACGCCCGGATCGCGGCCGCCGAGGCCGACCGCCGGGCCACCGAGGCCGAGCAGGAGGCGTTCGCCCGGAAGGCCGAGGCGACGCGCAACTCCGGTATCCAGCAGGCCGGTTACCAGGCCGAGATGGACACTGCGGCGGCCCGCGCCATGCAGGCCGGACCGCTCGCCCAGGCCGCCGCCCGGCAGGAGGTGGTGGTCCAGGAGACCAAGGTCGCCGAGCTGGAGGCGCGCCGCAAGGAGCAGCAGCTCCAGGTCGACGTCCGCAAGCCCGCCGACGCCCGCGCCTACGAGACCCGCACCAAGGCCGAGGCCGACCGTGACGCCCGGATCTCCGCCGCCGAGGCGCTGTCCCGGGAGACCGAGCTGAAGACCGCCGCCGAGGCCAACCGGGTCAAGGTGGCCGCGGCCGCCGAGGCCGAGGCCACCCGGGCCCGCGGTCTGGCCGCCGCCGAGGCCACCCGCGCCACCGGTGAGGCGCAGGCCGCCGCCGAGGCCGCCAAGGGCCTCGCCGAGGCCGAGGCGTCCCGCGCCAAGGGCCTCGCCGAGGCCGAGGCCACCCGGGCCAAGGGCCTCGCCGAGGCCGAGGGCATCAAGGCCCGCGCCGCGGCGCTGGCCGAGAACCAGGAGGCGGTGGTCGCCCAGCAGCTCGCCGAGAACTGGCCCGCCATCGTCCGGGCCGGCGCCGACGCGTTCGGCAACGTCGAGCACATGGTGCTGCTGAACGGCGCCGAGGGCATGTCCGAGATGTTCGCCAAGGCCCTCACCATGGGCGGCACCGGCCTCGGCCTGGCCCGCCAGCTGCTCAACTCGATGACCCCGGACGCCCCGGCCGAGCCCGCGAAGGCCCCGGCCCCGGTGGCCCAGGTCATCCCGGTCCAGAGCACCGACTCCGAGTGACCGGCCGCTCCTGACGGGCCGTTCCGCACCACGACGCCCCGTCGGGAGCGCCGACCGATCCGCCCGGTGGAGGCCCCACCGGGCGGATCTCCACATTTCCCGCCCGCGCTGAGTACTCGTACTCACGCCCGAACGGCCGCCACCGCGCCAGCATCGAGACATGGACAGCCTGCCCCGCATCGGTATCACCGCCGTCGGCTCCGCCCTGCCCCGACAGACCGTCACCTCCGCGCAGCTCCAGCAGGAGGTCGCGGCGGGCTCCCGGCTGCCGCTGCCGGACGGCATGTTCGAGAAGGCCACCGGCATCCGCACCCGCCGCTTCGCCGGCCCCGACGAACACCCGTCCGCGCTCGCCCTGGCCGCCGGCCGCCGGGCGCTGGCCGCCCGCGGCCTCGAACCCGCCGACCTCGACCTGCTGATCTTCGCCTCCGCCTCCCGGGACGTCTGCGAACCCGCCACCGCCCACCTGGTCCAGGCCGAACTCGGCTCCCGGGCCCACGCGCTGGACGTCTCCAACGCCTGCAACAGCTTCCTCAACGGCATCGACACCGCCCGCGCGATGATCCTGGCCGGCCGCGCCCACCGGGCCCTGGTCGTCACCGGCGAGACCCCGAGCCGGGCGATGCGCCGCGACCCCTCCGGCCTCGCCGAGTTCCGCGACGGCTTCGCCGGCTACACCTTCGGCGACGGCGGCGCCGCCGTGGTCGTCGAGCGGGTCGAGCGCGGCGGCATCCTCGACATCGAGACCGAGACCGCCTCCGAGCACTGGGCGGTCGGCGGCATCCCCGGCGGCGGCTCCCGGCACCCGCGCGGCGACGAGTGGAGCTACTTCCGGGGCGGCGGCAAGGAGTTGCGCGGCGTCTTCGAGAAGATCGGCGCCGACATCCTCACCCGGGTCGCCGCCCGCACCGGCCTCGGCTGGGACGCCTACGCGCGCGTCCTGGTCCACCAGGTGACGCTGCCCTACCTGGAGCGCTTCGTCGAGCTGACCGGCGTCCCCGCCGAGAAGCTGGTGGTCACCGTGCCCGAGCTCGGCAACCTCGCCTCCGCCACGATAGGCGTCCAACTCGACCGGATCATGCCCGAGTTGAACCCCGGCGACAAGGTCCTGATGGTCGGCCTCGGCGGCGGCGTCAGCCTGATCACCATGGTCTGGGAGAAGTCGTGACCGCCCTCTGGGTGGTCGTACCCGCCTACCAGGAAGCCGCCCGGATCGACGGCGCCCTGCACGCCCTGGCCCGCCAGCACGACCGCGACTTCACCCTCCTCGTCGTCGACAACGGCTCCACCGACGCCACCGGCGACCGGGTCCGCGCCTTCGCCGAGCACGCCCCGTTCCCGGTCCACCTGCTGGTCGAACCCGAGAAGGGCGTCGGCAGCGCCGTCGACACCGGCTTCCGGCACGCCATCGACCACGGCGCCCGCCTGCTCGCCCGCACCGACGCCGACTGCCTCCCCGAACCCGGCTGGACCGCCGCCGCCCGGGCCGGCCTGCTCGCCTCCGGCGGCCTGGTCTGCGGACGGGTCACCGCCCGCCGCGACGAGCACGGCCCGGTCGGCCGCGGCGTCTTCCGCGCCCTGGTCGCCCTCGGCGCGCTCTTCGGCCGCGTCCGCCCCGCGCACCACCGCCGCCACGGCTACCTGACGCCCTACCGGATGCACGCCGGCAACAACATGGCCGTCACCGCCGACCTCTACCTCACCAGCGGCGGCATGCCCCGCCGCCCCTCCCCGACCGACCGCACCTTCATCAACCGGGTCCGCCGGCACACCACCGCGATCGTCCACCGCCCCGACATGGTCGTCCAGAACTCCACCCGCCGCATCCGCGCCTACGGCCTCCGCGGCACCGCCCGCTGGTACCTCGAACGCGGCGCGGGCCACCGCGACGTCGACATCCGCTGACTCCTGCGGAGAGCGCCGGGGGCCCAAGCTCCAGGGGCCCGGGGAACGGCGGTGCCGAGGGGCAGGTGTCTCACGGGCTGCGATGCGCCACCCCGTTTCGGGCCGAAGGTCTTTTGGCCGACGCCCCGTAGCGCCCCTCTGTGTCCCGGCGCATCGCCCCTCGGCCCCGCCGTTCCCCGGGCCCCTGTTTTCTCCCGTCCCGCCTGCCTGAAAGTTTCCCCCTGAATACCCCCGCTGCGAAAGGAACCTGCTCGTGCTGGACCGGCTCGATCGAACGCTGCGGGAGGGCGGCCCGCGCCCGGCGCTGCTGGGGAGCGGCGGGGCGCCGGCCCGTTGCGGTGAGCTGGCCGCCCTCGCCGACCAGTACGCCGCCGCCCTGCACCACCGCCACGGCCTGCGCCCCGGCGACACTCTCGGGGTCGCGGTCCGGCCCGGCCCGCGGGCTCTCGCCGTGCTGCTGGCCGCCCACCGCCTGGGCCTGCGGGCCGCAGTGCTGGACCCGTCGGCGGGGCCGGACGTGCTGCGGGCCCGGCTCGCCCTCGCCCCGCCCGCCCTGATCCTCGCCGACGCCGCCGTGCAGGCCGCGGCCGGCTGGGCCCGCCCGCTGGCCCGCCGCGTACACCTGGAGCTGCCGCCGCTGCACCTGCTCGGGCCGGTGGCGACCGTCGGCCGGCGCCTGCCGGGCTGCGCCCCGGGTCTCGGCGGGCACCCGGGGCCGCCGCCGAAGCCGTACGAGGGCGACGGGGACGCGGTGATCGTGTTCACCTCGGGGACCACCTCCGCCCCGCGCGGCGTCGTGCACTCCCGGGCCTCGCTGGCCGCCGGCATGCGCGCGGTGGACGCGCTGGTGCGGCCCGGCCCGGGCCGCCTGGTGCTGGGCGGGACGACCTTCGTGCTGGTCCCGGCCCTGGCGGCGGGCGCCACCGTCGCACTGCCCGCCCGCCGGAGCGCCGCGCTGCAACGGCAGATCGACCGGCTCGCCCCGGACGAGACCTACCTGACGCCGCCCCAGCTCCGGCCGCTGACCAGGCTCACCGGCCGGGTCTGGACCGGCTCCGCCCCGGCCGACGCCGCCCTGCTCCGGCGGGCCAAGCAGGCGGGCGCCAGCGAGGCGTGGGGGGTGTACGCGCTGACCGAGCTGTTCCCGGCGGCCGCCGTCGAGGAACGCGAGAAGAGCGCCCACGAAGGCCCCGGCGACCTGCTCGGCACACCGCTGCCCGGCATCCGGACCCGGCTCGGGGCGGACGGCGAACTGCTGCTCGCCGGGCCGTCCGCCCGCGACCGCTACCTCGGCGAGGACCCGGACCCGTGGGTGCGCACCGGCGACCGCGCCGCCCTCGACCCGGACGGGCGGATCGTGCTGGCGGGCCGGCTCAAGGACATGGTGCTGCGCCGCGCCGAGAACATCTATCCGGGCCTGTACGAGCCCTCCCTGCACCTGCCGGAGGTCGAACTCGCCGTCCTGGTGGGCGTTCCGGCCCCGGACGGCGACGAACGGCTGGTCGCCCTGGTCCAGCCCCGGGCCGGGGCCGACTACCGGCGCCTGCGCGCCGACCTGCGCGCGCCGCTGGCCCGGATGGGCTCCGCCCGCCCGGACGCCCTGCTGCTCGGGCCCGTCCCGCTGGCCGGGCGCTCCCGCAAGCCCGACCGGGCCGCCGCCGCCCGCCACTGCGCCGACCGGCTCGCCACCGACCCCACCGGGAGCACCCTTTGACGCTCCGTCGCACCGATCCCCGCCGGGCCGCCCGCCGCGCCGACCGGGCCGTCTACCTGCGCAGCCACCCGGTGCTGTTCGCGCTGCTCGCCGCCACCCGGCACCGGCCGCTGCTCCGGCTGGGCCGGACCGTCCTGGTCCACCACCCCGACGCGTACCGGCAGATCCTCACCAAGGTTCCGCTCGACCGCACCGCCGAGCACACCACCGGCGGCACCGCGGCCCGCCTCACCGGCGGGGGCCTGCTGTTCGACCAGAGCGGGGCCGAGCACCGCGCCTCCCGGCGGGCCCTGGGCCACCTGCTCAGCAGCGAAGGCATCGCCGAACTGCGGCCCGGCTGGCATCAGTTGATCGACAGTCGGCTCACCGGCGGCCGCGTCGACCTGGTCCCGGTGGTCCGACTGCTCGCCGGCACCACCGCCACCGCCCTCACCGGCAGCACCGCCGACCCCCTGGAACTGGCCCGCGCCGCCGAACGGGTCGCCGCCGCGACCGCCCGCACCCACCTGCCCGGACTCCCCCGGCCCGGTGCACGGCGCCGCGCCCGCGCCGCCGCGGAACAGCTGCGCCTGCTGCTCCCGGACCCGCAGGACGCGATGCTCGCCGTCGCCGCCGTCAACACCACCCTGGCCGCCCTGCCCCGCGCCGTCGCCTGGTGCGCCCGCGCCCACTGGTGGGACCGGGCCCGGCAGGACCCCGACGCGCTCGCCGCCGAACTGCTCCGCCTCACCGCCGCCTCCCCCGTCCTCCCCCGGGCGGCCGCCGCCGAGGCCACCGTCCTCGGCCACCGCCTGCGCCCCGGTGACCGCCTCCTGCTGGTCGCCCGCCACGCCGCCCAGGCCCACCGCGACACCCCCGACCACCCCCTCGCCACCCGGGCCCCCTTCGGCCTCGGCCCCCACACCTGCCCCGGCGCCGCCCTCGCCCGCGCCCAACTCACCACCCTCCTCACCACCCTGACGCCCCACCACCCCCGCCTCCACCGCACCACCCCGAACCCCCGCAGCGCCCTCCCCTCCTACCGCACCTGCCTCCTGACCCTCCGGGGAACCCCGTCAGGGGCCTACTGAGCTTCGCCCGGCCCGGGGAGCGAAGCTCCGTCCCGGGCCCGCCGGGCTTCGCGTTCCGGGCCCGGGGAGCGAAGCTCCAGGGGCCCGGGGAACGGCGGAGCCGAGTGGCTGGTGACCGACGGGCCGCTGGGCGCCACCCCGTTTCGGGCCGAAGGTCCTCGGCGAAAGCCCCGTCGCGCCCCACTGTGTCCCGGCCCCACACCCCTCGGCCCCGCCGTTCCCCGGGCCCCTGTTTTCCCCCACCGCGAAAGGAACTCCCCCGTGCCCCCGCTGACCCTCGCGCTGACCGGTGCCACCGGCTTCTGCGGTTCGTACGTGGCCGAGCTGGCCGTCTCCCGGGGGCATCGCGTCCTCGCGCTGGGCCGGCGCCCGGCCCGGCACGGCGAGCACGTGCCGTGGGACGCCACCGACCGGGAGGTCCCGGAGCTGCGGGGAGCGGACGCGGTGGTGCACTGCGCGGCAGCCGTCGGTGACCTGCCGCCGGGTTCGGCGGGCGAGGCGGCACAGTGGGCGGTGAACGTCGAAGCGACCGAGCGGCTCCTCGCGGCGGCGGCCGGTCGGCCTTTCGTGTTCGTGAGCAGCGCCAGCGTGTACGACCCCCGCCCGGACCGGTCACTGGTCACCGAGGAACACCCCACCGAGGGCGGGCACTTGAACGCCTACGGGCAGACGAAAGCGGTCGCCGACCGGCTCGCTCTCGCCGCGGGCGCCGTCGTGCTGCGCCCGCGCGCGGTGTACGGGGCGGGGGACCCGCACCTGGTGCCGCGGCTGCTGGGCTCGGTGCGCCGGGGAGTGCTGGCGCTGCCGGGCGGGGACGTGGAGCTGAGCCTGACCGCGGTGGAGAACCTCGCGGCGGCGTGCCTCGCGGCCGTGGACTGGCCCGCGGGGGCGTACAACGTGGCGGACGCCCGGCCGTACCGGCGCGACGCGGCGCTGCGCGGGGTGCTGGCGGCGCACGGCCGCTCCGCCCGGCTGCTGCACCTGCCGGGCCCGGTGGCGGGCTTGGCGGTGGGGCGGCGGGAGGGCGTGACCAGGTACGCGCTGGACCAGCTGGCCCGGCCGGTGGTGCTGGACACGACGAAGTCCCGGCTCCGGGGCTTCACCCCGGGCCGGGACCTCGACGACTACCTCGCACGGCCGGGCCGCCCGTCCCCCTGAGCGGACGACCCCCGCCGCGTCGAGCGCAGCACCCCCGTACCCCCTGCCCCCGTCCCCCGGGGGCTAGCTCTTGGCGGCCTTCTTGACCAGGATCACCACGGCCGCGGCGATGCCGACCAGGACCAGGATGTTGACGGCGAAGCCGATCGCACCGAGCACCGCGCCCACGATCGTCCAGAAGACCTTCCAGGCGATCACGAGCAGGATGATCGGGACGACGATGTTGCGCACCCACGAGGGCAGCGACTTCCAGAACTCGGCCATGTCCGTACCTTCTCCCCTCGGGCTCGGTGCCGGTGGTTCCGGCTGCGTTCCCGCTCCCTCGATCTCGACACTTCGATCCTAGGCGGGCCGGAAGGGCGGAACGAGGCTTCCCGGCCCGGAGAGAACCCGGAGATCGACCCCGAGCCGCCGCCGGGGGAGAACCCTCAGACCGGCCAGGTCTCGCCGCGCCAGGCGGCGTCCCAGAACATCCACTCGTAGCGCGAGGTGGTGGTGAAGTGGGCCAGCACGCGGGCGCGTTCGGTGCTGGAGAGCTCCTCGCCGAGCCGGTCGGTGAGGGCGAGGACCCGGCGGACGACCTGCTGGAACTCCTCCCCGCCGTAGGCGGCGATCCACTGGGCGTAGAGCGGCTCGGGGGAGGAGTGCCGGGCGAGCTCCTCGCCGACCCGGGCGTAGATCCAGTAGCAGGGCAGCACCGCGCCCAGCGCCTCGGCGAAGGAGCCGCCGTACACGGTGGCCAGCAGGTAGCTGGTGTAGGCCCGGGTGGTGGGCAGCACCGGTTCGGCGTCGACGCCGGGGCCGTCGCCGAGCGCGGACATGAACTCGGCGTGCATCTGCCGCTCGGCGGCGATCGCGCCGACCGCGTCGTTGGCGAAGGCCAGCACCTGGTCGTCGGTGGGGGCCTTGGCGGCGCAGACGGCCAGCGCCCGGGCGTAGTCGCGCAGGTAGTGGGAGTCCTGGACGACGAAGTGGCGGAACGCGGCCCGGGGGAGGGTGCCGTCGGCGAGCCCGGTCAGGAAGGGGTGGTCGAGGATCTGCCGGTACACCGGCTCGGCGGCGGCCCACAGTTCTTCGGTCAGCTTCACGGGAGTCGTCCCTCCTGGACGGATGGTCGAACGGGCGGCGGGGGCGGGGGTGCCGGGCCCGGGGTCAGTCCTCCGGCGGGGAGAAGACCACCAGCACCCGCAGTTCCTCGGTGACGTGATGGAAGCGGTGCTCGGTCCCGGCGGGGACGAACACCACGCTGCCGCGGCCGACGCTCGCGGTCTCCCGGCCGACCGTCAGCTCGGCCCGGCCGCTGACCACCAGGTAGATCTCGTCCTGGGCGTGCGGGGTCTGCGGGTCGGCGTCGCCGGGGGAGAGCGCGTACAGGCCGGCGGACATCGTCGGCTGCTTCAGGAAGCGCAGGTACGCGCCGTCGCTCGCGGCGCGTTCGGCGTCGAGTTCGTCCAGCCGGAACAGCTTCATCGGGGCACGGCTCCTCTCCCGGTCCGGCCCCATTCAACCGCACCGCGCCACCCGGCCGACCGGGGAGCTTCCCCCTGGGCGCCCCGGCCTGTCACCATCCGCGCATGAAGAATTTCGTGATCAAAACGCTCATCAACGCGGTGGCGATCTGGATCGCCGCCTGGATCGTCACCGGGATCACGCTGTCGGGCGACGACTGGCAGCACAAGACGCTCACCGTGATCGCGGTGGCGCTGGTGTTCGGCGTGGTCAACTTCCTGATCAAGCCGCTGGTGAAGCTGCTCTCGCTGCCGCTGTTCATCCTGACGCTGGGTCTGTTCACCTTCGTGATCAACGCCCTGATGCTCTGGCTGACCTCCTGGGCCTCGGACAAGCTGAGCCTGGACTTCCACGTCGAGGGCTTCGGGTCGGCGCTGCTCGGCGCGCTGATCATCAGCGTGGTGTCCTGGGGCCTCAACCTCGCCCTCGGCGACGACTGATCCCGGCCGCGCCACGGCCCCGCGGGCCGGCCCCGGGCCCCCGGGGTCAGCCCGCGTTCCCCGGCCCGGTGGCGGAGAGGATGCCGGCCAGCTCCTGGTCGAGGTCGTCGCCCGCCAGCTCCTGGCCCATCGGGACCACCCGGTCGGTGCGGGCCAGGAAGGCGAGCAGCGGCGGGACGGCCGTGTGCATCAGCGCGTCGCCCTCGGGGGAGCGCAGCAGCAGGGCGGCCTCGGCGAGGTCGTCGCCGATCGGCTCGATCCGCACGTCGCCCTCGCCGCTGGGCCGGCCGAGCCCGTCCACCAGCAGCTCGCGGGCGAACACCCAGGCCACCGGCTCGTCGCCGGGCAGGTGGAAGGTGAAGCGGACGGCGAAGGGGTCGGCGCCGTCGTAGTCCAGGTCGACCACGATCCGGAAGGAGAGCTCGCTCGACACCACCAGGTGCATGGTGGTGCTGGCTCGGACCGTGTTGTGCATGGCCGGTACCTCTCGTTCTGTCCGCCCGGCGCGCGGTGGGGTCGGGCACGGTTTCGCTGGGTCGGTTCGCTCTCGGTTCGGGCGGGGTCGGACGGTCGGGCGTCGGTTCTGCGGGTTTCTGTCCCCTTGCGTCGACCTTCGAACCCATGGTCCCCGTTTGGGGGCTTTGCGGACAAGGTGTGCTTTTTCAAATGGTGAACGGGTTTCCGCCCCCGGTCACCCCACGAACAGCGGGAACATCGCCCCCACCAGGGAGCGCAGCCGGGCCGCGGCGGGGCCGAGCCGGTCGGCGCGCTCCGCCGGCAGCGAGATCGCCAGGGTGGCGACCACCGGGCCGACGGTGATCGGGACCGCCGCGCAGACCGTGCCGAGCGCGTACTCCTGCCGCTCCAGCACCGGCATGGTCGGCCGGACCCGGTCGAGCCGGCGCAGCACCGTGCGGACGTCCGCCGCGGTGGACGGGGTGAGCGCGGTGGGGTGGTGGCGGGAGAGGTGGTCGCGCCGCTCCTCCGCGCCGAGCTGGGAGAGCAGGCAGAGCCCCACGGCGTGCGCGTGGGCGGTGGCCCGGAAGTCGGCCCACTCCTCGACCGGCGGCTGCGCCGGGCCGGAGACCACCTCGACCACCTTGACCTCGCCGTCCTCGTAGACCGCGTGGTAGACGGCGGCGCCGAGTTCGTCGCGCAGCTCCGCCATCCGGGTCCGCAGGCCGGCCCGCTCGGACTGCCGCCGCCCGGCCCGGCCGATCCCGTCGAGCGAGGCGCCGTAGCGGAACCGGCCGCCGTCCCGGCGCAGGTAGCCCTCGTGGGTGAGGGTGCGCAGCAGGTGGTAGGTGGTGCCGAGGGGGAGCGCGGCGCTGCGGGCGAGCTGCTTGGCGGTGGCGCCGTGGACGTGGCCGCCGACCGCCTCCAGCAGGCGCAGGGCGCGCTGCACGGAGGAGATCAGGGTGGGTGTGCGCGGCGCGCGTATGCCGTCGGCCGCCGTGGTCCTGCCGCCGCCGACCGCTTCCCCGGTCCGGTGCATGCTCATCCCCATCCCCCGGGCCCGGAGGGGCGTTCGGAGGAGGCTGCTCCGAACCGGCCCGGCAGGCGGACATTGCAGCACAGAGCGGACACGGCTGCAATCACAATGTCCCGCACATCGGGCAAATCACCTTCACTTTCCAGCCACCTCTCGCCCCGTATTCGTGGATTCGGAGGCGGCAACCCGACAGATCCGGCCAATCCAAGATCCATGACGGCCGGGCCCGTCGTTCCCGTCCGGAGCACCCGGGCACGGCGCCCCACCCGGACGGCGGAACAGGTCCCTCCGAATCGCCCGCGCGTGCGAGTTTCACCGGCGCCGCCGCGCGGGAGACTCCCGCACAACGCTCGTGCCCCGGAGGTGGCAGCCATGTCGGGCCAGGTCCGTCCCGTCGTCAAACGCACTGCCCGCGCGATCCTGCTGGAGACCGACCCGGACGACCCGCACGGCCCCGCCTCGCTGGTGCTGATCCGCCGGGTCCGCCCCGGCTCGCCGCACCCGTACTGGATCACCCCCGGCGGCGGCGTCGAGCCGACCGACACCAGCGTGGTCGCCGCCCTGCACCGCGAGGTGGACGAGGAACTCGGCGGCAAGGTCACCGACGTGGTGCCCGCCTTCGTCGACACCGTCGCGCACGCGCACCACGAGGACGGCTCCCCCGCGCACCCGCACGGCGTCAAGGTGCAGCACTTCTTCGCCTGCCGGCTCGCCTCGATCGACCCGTCCCGCCGGCACGGACCCGAGGTGGAGCAGCCCAACGGCGAGTACGAGATCGTCCGGGTGCCGTTCACCCGCGAGGGCGTCACCTCGGTCAACGTCGTCCCTCCCAGCCTGCGCGCCTATCTCGCCGCCAACATCGAGGGCGTCCGCGCCCTGCTCGCCGAGGACCTCGGCTGACCGTCCGTCAGGGCCGGGGCAGCAGCGACGGCGACAGGTCGTGCCGCAGCCGCTCCTCCGGCACCCCGCAGCGGCGCAGCGCCGCCACCCCGCCGCGGACCATCGCCACCGGGCCGCTCAGGCAGGCCGTGAAGCCGTGCCAGGGCGCGTACCGGGCCACCACCTCGGGCAGCTCGCCGAGCAGTTCGCCGCCGCTCGCCGACCCCTCCGCGGACAGCACCGGGCGGACCGTCAACCACGGGTGCCGGTCCGCCAGTTCGCGCAGCTCGGCCAGCCGGTAGAGGTCCGCGGCCCGCCGCGCCCCGTAGAACACCTCGACCCGGCGGCCGGCCGCGCCGTGCTCGGCCACCTCCTCCACCAGGGCCCCGATCGGGCCGATCCCGGTGCCGCCGCCCAGGCAGAGCAGGTTCTCCCCCGCCGCGTGGTCGACCGTCATGGCGCCCTCGGCCGCGCCCAGCCGCAGCACGTCGCCCGGCCGGGCCCGGTGCACCAGCGCGTTGCTCACCCAGCCCGCCTGCACCGCCTTCACGTGCAGCGTCAGCAGCCCGTCCGCCCGGGGCGCCGAGCCGAAGGAGTACGACCGCCACACCCGCGGCCACCACGGCGTCTCCAGCGCCGCCCACTGCCCGGCCCGGAACGGGTACGCCTGGTCCGGCCGGAGCGTCAGCACCGCGACGTCCGGGGTGGCCTGCCGGTGCTCCACCACCTCGGCCTGCCACCACGGCGGGACGGTCCGGGCCTCCTCCTGCGCGCCCTCCACCATCAGGTGCGCGCCCAGCGCCAGCAGCCGCCGCCAGGCCGCCTCGGTGCGCGCGTCCCAGCTCCCGCCCGCGTACCGGGCCAGCGCCGCCACCAGGCACTCCTCCATCGAGGCGTAGTGCTCGGGCCGCGCCCCGTACTTGCGGTGCCGGCGCCCCAGCGGGACCAGGTACTCGCGCAGCTCCGCCGCGTCCTCGCCGTACCCGGCGCAGCGCCGCAGCGCCCGGAACAGCCGCTCGCGCTGGTCGTCCATGGCGGCCGGGAACATCGCCCGCAGCTCGGGGTGGCGCAGGAACATCAGCGCGTGGAAGTGCGCCATCGCCCGGTCCGCGGCGGGCTGGACGGCCGCCAGCGCGGCCCGGATCAGCACCAGTTCCTCGGCGTTCGGCGGCCGCGGCGGACCGGCGGGCCGCTCCGCCGGGGCGGCCGGTTCCAGCTCGGGCACCACCCGCCCGGCCGGGGGCAGGCCCCAGGCCCGGGTCCAACGGTCGTCCGGGCCCACCCAGTTGAGCGCCGGGGCGTCCCGGAACAGCGGCTCGAAGGCGGGCAGCGCGGGCAACGCGGGCAACGTCGCTGCCCCGGCCGGCTCGAACCCGGGCAGCGGCGGCACCAGCGGCGGCCGGACGGGCTTCGCCGGGACGGCCGGCACGGGGGTGAGCAGCACCGGAGTGAGCGGCACCGGCGTCAGGCCGGGCCCGGCGGAGGCCGGCGCCGGGCCGGCGGAGGGTTCCTCCGCCGGACCGGCCGGACCCCGCTGCTCCACGGCGGTCGGGGGCTCGTCCGCCGGCTCGGCCGGTCCGGACGGGGTGGGGACGGGAGCGGGAGCGGCGGCGCCGGTCGCGGCCGCCGAGCCGGGCAGTGCGGCGACGGCCGCGCTGCCCCGGGCGATCCGGACCCGCAGCGGCCGGCTCTCCAGTGCGAGCTGACGAGTACTCAAGAGAATCGTTTCGCTTCCGGTCGAACTGTCTGCTGACGCCCTCAGCACAGTGACACCGGCCGCACAGCTCATCCGACAAATCCGGGGAACCCCGGACATCCGGCCCGCCGACCCGCTACCCTCCCCCACCCACCGGTTCCGGCGGCCGCCCGTGGCGGCCCGCCGGAACCGGGTCGGAGCCCGCTACAGCCCGCTACAGCCCGCGCAGCAGCGTCCCCGGACGCTCCACGCAGTCCGCGACGAAGCGCAGGAAGCCGCCCGCCGTCCCGCCGTCGCAGACCCGGTGGTCGAAGGTGAAGGACAGCTGGGTGACCCGGCGGACCGCCAGCTCCCCCTCGTGCACCCACGGCTTGGGGGTGATCCGGCCGACCCCGAGCATCGCCGCCTCCGGGTGGTTGAGGATCGGCGTGGAGCCGTCCACCCCGAACACCCCGTAGTTGTTCAACGTGAAGGTGCCGCCGGTCAGTTCGGCCGGACCGAGGGTCCCGACCCGGGCCGCCTCGGTGAGCCGGGCCAGCTCCTCCGACAGCCGCTCGGTGCTCAGCCGCCGGGCGTCCCGGACCACCGGCACCACCAGGCCGCGCTGCCCCTGCGCCGCGAAGCCCAGGTGCACGGCGGAGTGCCGCCGGATCGCCTCGCCCTCCACACTGGAGTTGAGCTCCGGGAAGCGCTCCAGACCGGCCAGGCAGATCCGCGCCAGCAGCGCCAGCACGCTCACCTTCGGACCCGGCACCGCGTTCAACTGCGCCCGCAGCGCCATCAGTTCGGTGGCGTCGGCGTCCACCCAGCAGGTCGCGGCCGGGATCTCCCGGTGACTGCGGGTCAGCTTCTCGGCGACGGTGCGGCGCAGTCCGCGCAGCGGGACCAGCTCGCCGTCCGGCTCGGTTCCACGTGGAACAACCACCGCCGCGGGCTCGACGGCGAGGGCAGCGGACGCGATCGCCCGCTCCACGTCCCGCCGGGTGATCAGCCCGTCCGGCCCGCTGCCGGGCACCCCGGCCAGGTCCACCCCGTGCTCGCGGGCGAGCCGACGCACCAGCGGCGAGATCACCGCCAGCACCGCCGGGGCCGCCGGAACCGGCGCGGCCGGGACGGCGGGCCCGGCCGGAACGAAGGGCCCGGCGGGCCCGGCGGACACCGCCGGCGCGGGCGCCCCGCCCGGCAGCACCCGGCGGCGGCCGGCCCGGCGGGACTCCGCGACCCCGTAGCCGACCAGCGGCCGCTCCGGCTCCGTCGCCGGGGCCGCGCCGCCGGGCGCCGCCGCCACCGCGACGGTCACCAGCGGGGCGCCCACCGGCACCTCCTGCCCGACCTCGCCGTACCGCGCGGTGACCACCCCGCCGTACGGGCAGGGCACCTCCACCACCGCCTTGGCGGTCTCCACCTCCACCACCGGCTGGTCCACGGCGATCACCTCGCCGACCTCGACCATCCAGCGCACCACCTCGGCCCCGGTGAGTCCCTCACCGAGGTCGGGCAGCGTGAACTCGCGGACCACCGCCACCGCCATCACTCCTCCCACTGGAGCCGGGCGACGGCGTCCAGGATCCGGTCCACCCCGGGCAGGTGGTGGTGCTCCAGCATCGGCGGCGGGTACGGGATGTCGAAGCCGGTGACCCGCAGCACGGGCGCGGCCAGGTGGTGAAAGCACTTCTCGGTCAGCCGGGCGGCCAGTTCCGCCCCGGCGCCGCCGAAGCCGGCCGCCTCGTGCACCACCACGGCCCGGCCCAGCGAGCGGACCACCTCGCAGGCGGTGGCCTCGTCGAACGGCACCAGCGAGCGCAGGTCCAGCACCGCCAGGTCCCACCCCTCGGCCTTCGCCGCCTCGGCGGCCTCCAGGCAGACCGGCAGCGAGGGCCCGTAGGTGATCAGCACCGCCGAGCTGCCGGGGCGGCGCAGCACGGCCTTCCCGATCGGCTCGACGGCCGCCGCCGGGTCCCACTCGGCCTTGCCCCAGTACAGCCGCTTGGGCTCCAGGAACACCACCGGGTCGTCCGAGGCGATCGACGCCCGCAGCAGCCCGTACGCGTCCTGCACGGTGGCGGGCGTGACCACGTGCAGCCCGGGGGTGTGCGCGTAGTACGCCTCGGAGGCGTCGCTGTGGTGCTCGACGCCGCCGATGCCGCCGCCGTACGGGATGCGGATCGTGATCGGCATCGGCAGCCTGCCGGCGGTGCGGTTGCGCATCTTGGCGACGTGCGAGAACAGCTGCTCCAGCGCCGGGTAGGCGAAGGCGTCGAACTGCATCTCCACCACCGGCCGCAGCCCGTACATGGCCATGCCGACGGCGGTGCCGAGGATGCCCGCCTCGGCCAGCGGGGTGTCCAGGCAGCGCTCCGGTCCGAACTCGGCGGTCAGGCCGTCGGTGATCCGGAAGACGCCGCCGAGCGCGCCGACGTCCTCGCCCAGCACGTGCACGGCCTTGTCGGCGTGCATCGCGTCGCGCAGCGCGCCGTTCAGGGCCTGCGCCATGGTGCCGGTGCGCAGGCCGGACTGCTCGCGGGTGGCGGTGGTCATCGGCCGTGCACCTCGGCCTCCGCGGCGAGCTCGGCGGCCAGCTGCGCGGCCTGCTCGCGCAGCTGCTGGGTGGGTTCGGCGTAGACGTGCGCGAACAGCGACATCGGGTCCAGTTCGGGGTCGGCGTGGAACTCGGCGCGCATCCGGGCGGCCAGCTGCTCGGCCCGCTCGGTCGCGTCGGCGACCAGGGCGTCGTCCAGCAGGCCGCGGTGGCGCAGGGCGTCCTCCAGCAGCCGGATCGGGTCGTGCGCCTGCCAGGCCGCGACCTCCTCGGCGTGCCGGTAGCGGGTGGCGTCGTCGGCGTTGGTGTGCGCCTCGACCCGGTAGGTGAGCGCCTCCACCAGGGTCGGGCCGCCGCCGGTGCGGGCCCGCTCGACGGCCTCGGTGAGCACCGCGTGCACGGCGAGCGCGTCGTTGCCGTCGACCAGCCGGCCGGGCATGCCGTAGCCGACCGCCTTGTGGGCCAGGGTCGGCGCGGCGGACTGCCGGGTCAGCGGGACGGAGATCGCGTAGCCGTTGTTCTGCACCAGGAAGACCACGGGGGCGTTCAGCACGGCCGCGAAGTTCAGGCCCTCGTGGAAGTCGCCCTCGCTGCTGCCGCCGTCGCCGAGCAGGGCGAGCGCCACCGTGTCGTCGCCGGACAGCCGGGCGGCGTGCGCCAGGCCCACCGCGTGCGGGACCTGGGTGCCCAGCGGGGTGCAGAGCGGGGCGGTGCGGGTGGCGCGCGGGTCGTAGCCGGTGTGCGCGTTGCCGCGCAGCAGGGTGAGCGCCTCCAGCGGGTCGACGCCGCGGGCGACCACCGCGAGGGTGTCCCGGTAGGAGGGGAACAGCCAGTCCTCGGCGTGCAGCGCGAGCGCGGCCGCCACCTGGCAGGCCTCCTGGCCGGTGGAGGCCGGGTAGACGGCGAGCCGGCCCTGCTTGGTCAGGGTGGTGGCCTGCTGGTTGTACCGGCGCCCGGCGACCAGTCGGCGGTACAGCTCGCGCAGCAGCTCCGGGTCGGCCGCGTCGGCGGCGGGGGTGCCCAGCACGCGGTACGGCTCGGCGTCCGGCAGCAGCGGGGCGGGGTCGGTGCGCGGCGCGGTGGCGCCGGGCAGCCAGCCGGGGACGGGGGCCCGGTCGGGCCTGTGGTCGAGAACGGTCATCTCGGGCACCTCCGGGGTGGTGGGGGCTCCCTACCGATTGTTCGGTCGTCTGGTCATCTTGGCCATATCCGCGTCAAGAAGGTGGACAGTCGGCCGAAAGGGCGGTCTGCTGGGGCCAGCACGTCCAATCACCAGGGATGGGGGGCCATGTCGGCTGAACAGGTGTCCAGACTCGACCGCGTCGACCGTTCGATCCTGCGGCTGCTGCGGCAGGACGGCCGGGCCTCGATCCGCTCGGTGGCCGAACGGGTGCACGTGTCCCGGGCGAACGCGTACGCCCGGATCTCCAGGATGGTCGAGGACGGCGTGATCCGCGGCTTCACCGCCCGGGTGGACCACGAGAAGGCCGGGCAGGGCGCGTCCGCGTACGTCACCCTGCGGATCGTGCAGAACTCCTGGCGGGCCGTCCGCGAGCAGCTGCTGCAGCTGCCCGGGGTCGCGCACATCGCGCTGGTCGGCGGCGACTACGACGTGCTGATGCTGGTCCACACCGCCGACAACCGGGAGCTGCGCGAGCTGGTGCTGGGCAGCATCCAGTCGATCCCGCAGGTGCTCAGCACCCGGACCATGCTGGTGTTCGAGGAGACCGACCTGATCCCGCCGGACGGGCCGTAGCGGCTCAGTCCTCCCCGGTGGAGACCAGCACCACCGTCCACCCGCCGCCGATCCCGACCAGCGCGGCGTCGAAGGTGTACGGGGTGACCGGGTCCCAGTGGCGGTTGCCGCTCGGCGGGGGGTGCGCGGCGTAGCCGTTGGCCCGCCAGTCCGCGTCCGGGCCGAGCAGCTCGACCAGCGGGGCGGCCAGCACCCGGGCCGCCCCGATCGACCGGAACGAGCCGTACACCAGATCCTGCCCGAGCGTGTGGGCCGCCCAGCCCTCCGCGTCCGCGACCGGGACGCGCACCCCCAGGCGCTCGTGCATCATCCGGTCGCTGTGCGGGCTGCTGTGCCACCCGCGACTGCGGCACCGGCAGGTCGGGCCCACCAGCGGGTTCGGCCCGTGCGCCAGCACCTCCCAGCACAGCTGCCCGTGGTCCAGCCCGCGGTCCTCGGCGATCACCGCCACCTGCTCGTCCCAGGCGGTCCACTCGGCCAGCAGCTCGCGCAGCGCCTCCAGCTCCCCCGGCAGGTGGACGCTCACCGGGCGCGCAGGCCGTCGAAGGCCAGCCGGACCACCGCGTCCGGCAGCGCCTCGGCGCCGCGCTGGCCCGGGCGGTACCACTCCGCCAGCGAGTTGATCATGCCGAACAGCAGCCGGGTGGCCAGCCGGGGCTCCAGGTCGGCCCGCAACTGCCCGGCCGCGACGGCCTGCTGCAGCAGTTCGGCCACCCGGTGGTCGAAGTCACGCCGCCGCTCCAGCGCCCACTGCTCGGTCGCGGTGTTCCCACGCACCCTCAACAGCAGCGTCACGTACGGCAGTTCGGCCAACAGCACCTCGACGGTGCGGCGCACCACGTGCTCCAGCCGGTCCACCGGACGGCCCTCGACCGCGCCCGGCTCGGCCAGGATGCCGAACAGCGCGTCCAGCGCCCGGCCGACCGCGAGCCGCAGCAACTCCTCCTTGCCGCGCACGTGGTGGTAGATCGAGGACTTCGAGATCCCGGCGGCCCTGGACAGGTCCTCCATCGAGGTGCCGTCGTAGCCGCGGTCGTTGAAGACCCGCACGGTGACGGCGAGCAGCGACTCGACGGTGTACGAGGCGCGCGGGGAGTGATCGGCCATGCGACGAGTATCCCCGGGGCGGCGGCGGACCGCCCCGGGGGGTGCGGCGCGGAGGGCTCAGCCCTTCGGGCGGGTGTCCTCGGCGACGAAGTACGCGGGACGGTTCTGCACCGCGGTGTAGATCCGGGCCACGTACTCGCCGAGCAGGCCGACGCAGATCAGTTGCACCGCCCCGACGAACAGCACGCCGACGAACAGCGAGGTCCAGCCCGGGACCGGGTTGCCGGTCAGGTACACCGTGATCGAGAAGGCCACCAGCAGGAGGCAGGCGAAGAAGGCCAGGGTGCCGAGCCAGGTGGCCAGCTTCAGCGGGGCCGAGGAGAAGCCGGTGATGCTGTCCACGGCGAGCCGGACCATCTTGCTCAGCGGGTACTTGGTCTCGCCGGCCACCCGCTCCTCGCGGGTGTAGTAGACCTCCCCGCTCGGGAAGCCCAGCCACGGCACCAGCAGCCGGTAGACCCGCTGCTGGTCCGGCAGCGCCCGCAGCGCCTCGACGGCGTCCCGGGACAGCAGTCGGAAGTCACCCGCGTTGGACGGCACCTGGCGGCCCACCATGCGGCGCATCAGCCGGTAGTAGGCGCCGGCCGTCCAGCGCTTGAAGCCGGTGTCGGTGGAACGGTCGTCGCGCACGCCGTAGACGATGTCCAGCTGGTCGTGCTGCGCCAGCTCCAACATCTCCGCGATCTTCTCCGGCGGATCCTGCAGGTCGGCGTCGATGCTGGCCACGTAGTCGCCGACGGCCAGGTTCAGGCCCGCGGTCAGCGCCGCCTGGTGGCCGCTGTTGCGGCGCAGGCGGACCATCCGCAGTTCCGGCCAGACCGAGGTGAGGTCGCGGAGCAGGGCGGCGGTCTTGTCGGCGCTGCCGTCGTCGACGGCGACCACCTCGTAGGCGACGCCCAGGCCGTCCAGGACCGGACGGAGCCGGGCGGTGAAGGCGGGGAGTGCCTCCTCCTCGTTGTACATGGGGACAACGACCGACAGAACGGTGCTTCCGTTTGTCGATGCGTTCATCAGGTCTCCCGCGCTATGGGTCCGAACCGGCAAGTGCTGTGGAGTGTATCCAGCCGGGCACGCCTGGCCCCCGGCAGGTACGGACCACGGCCGGGTATCGTAGGCTCGCCCGAAGTGTCCGGGCGGCCCGGCGGCCCGGCGGCCCGTTCGCAGGCGGCCGAGCGCCCAGTGATTCCGGCCGGCCCGGCGGGGCCGAGACTTCAGACAGGACCTGATGGTAATGGCAACACGTCCCGACACCGACGTGGCCGAGCGTCCGGACCCCTCCTTGGAGGCGGCCGCCCCGGTGGGTGCGCGGGCCCGTTTCCGGCAGGCGACCCGCGAGTACGGTCCGGCGCTGGCGGTGTTCGGCACGGTCCGGCTGATCGCGTTCGCCACGTTCATGGCACTGCTGTCGAAGTCCGGGGAGTACGCCACCAAAACCCCGCGCTACGGCGGCGGCAAGCACCCCTGGGACGTGCTGCTCAGCTGGGACGGCTGGTGGTACCAGCAGATCGCCCTGCACGGCTACGACCCGAAGCTGGTGCCGATCAGCAACGGCCCGTGGGCCATCGAGCAGAACTCGGTCGCGTTCTTCCCGCTGTACCCGGGCCTGGTCAAGCTCGTGTCCGCGGTGACCGGCCTGGGCACCTTCGGCGCGGGCATCCTGGTCTCGGTGGTGACCTCCTTCGTCGCCGCGGCCGGCATCTACGCACTGGCGAACGTGCTGATCGGGCGGCGCGCGGCGGTGATCGCGGCGGCGGTGTGGGGTGTCTTCCCCGGCTCCGGTGTCGAGTGGGCGGTGTACTCCGACTCGCTGTTCGTCGCGCTGGCGGCCTGGGCCTGCTACTTCGTGGTGACCCGCAAGTGGCTGGCGGCCGGTGCCGTCACCTTCGTCGCCGGCCTGAACCGGCCGACCGCCGCCGCGCTGGCCGCCGCGGTCGGCGTCGCCGCGCTGATCGCCCTGTGGAAGCGCCAGGACGGCATCCTGCGGCCGCTGGCCGCGATGGTGCTGGCCCCGCTCGGCTTCATCGGGTACCTGACCTGGGCGAACTGGCGGATGGGCAGCCCCACCGCCTACTTCGAGCTGCAGCGCGGCGCCTGGCTGCACTTCTTCGACTGGGGCGCGCACACCCGGAAGGTGATCACCAGCGTCCTGTTCGGGCACACCGACTACCTCTTCGCCTTCCCCACCGAGGACCTGATCGCGGTCTTCCTGGTGTTCAGCCTGCCGATCCTGATCTTCCTGCTGATCCGGCTGCGGCTCCCGGTCTTCCTGCTGGTCTACACCGCCGTCACGCTGGTGATGGTGCTGGGCAGCCAGCAGATCTTCGGCAACACCTCGCGCTACCTGCTGCCGTGCTTCCCGCTGTTCCTGCCGATCGCGGTCGGCCTGAAGCGGCTGTCCCGCCCCTCGCTCGCGGTCACCTTCAGCACCGTGGCGCTGGCCTCCGGCTGGTACGCCGGGTACGTCCTGTTCGAGGTGGGCGTCCCGTAGACCGGACCACCCCCGGAGGCCCGGACCACCCCCCGGAGGCCCGGACCACCCCCCGGAGGCCCGGACCACCCCACGGTGGTCCGGGCCTCCGCCGTTCGGGCGCGGGGTCGGTTCGGGGCGAGCGGCATCGCCGGGAAGCCGTCGAACAGGCAGGTCGTGGTCACGCAGTGACACGGTCGCTGGGCTCCAGGGTACGAAGGGAAAAAGCAGGCAGCGGAATCGGACGGATCACTTCTCGTCCTCCTCGTCGTCGAGGTACTCCACCTCGGTCACGACCCAGTCCGACCAGAACCTCGGGTCGTCGGACGGCGGCAGGCGTTCCGGATCGGGCGGCATCGGCTGGTGCTCCACGCCCTCGAAGAAGTACGCGTACACCTCGGCGAGGTACCCGTACAGCTCGTCCTCCGAGTAGTACTGGGTCCCCGACAGCGCCAACCAGTTGTCGATCGTGGCCGGCCGGTGCTCCAGCAGGTGCTCCATGCTCACCCGCAGCCGCTCCGAGTACGCGCTGCCCTCGGTCGCACCGCCCTTGTAGCGGTCCATCTCGTAGTACGCGAACGGACTGAACGCGTGCTTGTAGAACGACCGCAGCCGCTCGTCCTCGTGCCAGCCCGGCAGGTCCCAGAACGTCCACCGGCTCACCCCACGCATCGGGACCCGGAGACGACCGAAGTCATTTCTCGTCCTCCTCGGCGAAATACGGCTCTCCGCTCACCCACTCCGACCAGAACCCCGGGTCGTCGGAGGGCGGCGAACTCCCGCACGGGCGAGGCCCGTTCGCACAACTCGTCCTCGTCCCCGTCCGGCCGGTTCAGGCCGATCAGGTTCATCACCCGGGCGAGTTCGTCCGGCAGCTCGATGGACATGCCGATGCTCCCCCTTTGTCGTTCCCCGTGCGGTCCGCGCGAGCGGACCCCGACAGCCGCCCAGTATGGGCCCGGGGGCCGGGACGGGAACAGCGGGGGGCCTTGCACCGACCGATCGTTCGGTTACCCTGAGGCGTGTCCCGCCTCTGCCCCCGTGAGGAGCGCACCATGGCCGCCGCGACGACCGTCGCCGAACTGATCGCCCGCCACCAGGACACCCTCGATCGCGCGCTGACCGCGATCGCCGAGCGGGACTACTGGTCCCCGTACCCCGAGTTCGCCAAGGCGTACGGGGAGAGCGCCCCCGCCGACGGGAAGGCCGCCTTCGAGGCGCTGCTGGGCCGCGAGTTCGAGCTGCCCGGGCACCCGGCCGGCGGCGAGCCGGTGACCGGCGAGGCCTCCCCGTGGGGCATCGAGCTGGGCGTCTCCTACCCGCACGCCGAGCCCGCGGACCTGCTGGCGGCCCTGGAGGCGGCCCGGCCCGGCTGGGCGAAGGCCACCCCGGCCGAGCGCGCCGCGGTCTGCCTGGAGATCCTGGCCCGGATCAACGCCCGCTCGCACGAGTTCGCGCAGGCGGTGACGCACACCACCGGCCAGGCGTACGGCATGGCGTTCCAGGCCGGCGGCCCGCACGCGCAGGACCGCGGCCTGGAGGCGGTGGCGTACGCGTACGCCGAGCAGACCCGGCTGCCCCGCTCCGCGCGGTGGACCAAGCCGCAGGGCAAGCGCGACCCGCTCACCATGACCAAGGAGTTCGTCGCGGTGCCGCGCGGCACCGCGCTGCTGGTCGGCTGCAACACCTTCCCGACCTGGAACGGCTACCCGGGCCTGTTCGCCTCGCTGGCCACCGGCAACGGCGTGCTGGTCAAGCCGCACCCGCGGGCCGTGCTGCCGCTGGCGCTGACCGTGCGGATCGCCCGCGAGGTGCTCGCCGAGGCCGGCTTCGACCCGAACCTGGTCTGCCTGGCCGCCGAGCACGAGGGCGCCGCGATCGCCAAGGTGCTCGCCGTCCGCCCCGAGGTGAAGCTGATCGACTACACCGGCTCCACCGCGTTCGGCGACTGGCTGGAGGACAACGCCCGGCAGGCGCAGGTGTACACCGAGAAGGCCGGCGTCAACACCGTCGTGCTGGACTCCACCGACGACTACCGCGGCATGCTGAACAACCTGGCGTTCGCGCTCAGCCTGTACAGCGGCCAGATGTGCACCACCCCGCAGAACCTGCTGATCCCGCGCACCGGCATCCGCACCGAGGACGGCGAGCGCTCCTACGAGCAGGTGGTGTCCGACCTGGCCGCCGCGATCGAGGGCCTGCTCGGCGACGACGCCCGGGCCGCCGCGATCCTCGGCGCCGTGGTCAACCCGGGCGTGCTGCAGCGCTCGGCCGCCGCGGCCGGCGGCGAACTGGGCGAACTCGCCCTCGCGCCGCGGGTGGTGGCCTCAGCCGAGTTCCCCGGCGCGACCCTCCGCACGCCCGCCCTGCTGAAGGCCGACGCCGACAAGCCGGACGACCGCGCCCGCTTCCTCACCGAGTGCTTCGGCCCGATCGCCTTCGCGGTCGCCGTGGAGTCCACCGCCGCCGCCGTCGAGCTGCTGCGCCGCACCACGGCCGAGCACGGCGCGATGACGGCCGGCGCGTACACCACCGACCCGGCGGTCGAGGAGGCCCTGGTCGAGGCCTGCCTGGACGCCGGCGTCTCGCTCTCGCTGAACCTGACCGGCGGGGTGTACGTCAACCAGACCGCCGCCTACTCGGACCTGCACGGTACCGGCGCCAACCCGGCCGCCAACTCGGCGTACTGCGACGCCGCGTTCGTCGCCAACCGGTTCCGCACCGTCGAGATCCGCAAGTAGCCCCGCGGGCAAGCCCGACGGCGCGCACGAGCGGGCCCGGACGCCGTTCCACCACGGCCGTCCGGGCCCGCTCCCCTGTCCCCGGGGGGAGGACAGGGGTCTCAGGAGCGCCGCGGGTGGAACACCCACGCCCGCAGCAGCACGAAGCGCACCAGGGTCGCGGCCGCGTTCGCCGACACCAGCACGGCCAGTTCGACGCCGTGCCCGGCCCCGGGGGAGGCCGCGTGCAGGCCCGCCACCGCGCCGCTGGTCAGCGCCAAGCCGATCAGGAAGGCCAGCCCGCCCTCCAGTTGGTGCCGCAGGGCGTGCCGACGGCCCGTCACCCCGAAGGTGAAGCGCCGGTTCGCGGCCGTGTTGCCGACCGCCGTGACGGCCAGCGCCAGCGCGTTCGCGGCCAGCGCCGGCACCGCCTGACGCAGCGCCAGGTACAGCAGCAGGTAGGCCAGCGTGCACAGGGCGCCGACCGCCGCGAAGCCGGCCGCCTGCCGGACCGACCCGGTCCGCACCTCCACCCGCCGGGCCCGCTCCGGGAGTTCGACCGTCCCCCGGCCCGCCAGGGTCCGCCGGGCGACCCGGGCCATGCCCTTCAGGTCGTCGAGCACGGTGCGGACGATGTCGACCCGGCTGTCCGGGTCGTCCACCCAGTCCACCGGCACCTCGTGGATGCGCAGGCCCGACGCCTCGGCCAGCAGCAGGAGTTCGGTGTCGAAGAACCAGGCGTTGTCCTCGACCTCCGCCAGCAGCCGCCGCACCACCTCGGTCCGCCCGGCCTTGAACCCGCACTGGGCGTCGGAGAACCCGGCGGCCATGGTGGTCCGCAGCAGCAGGTTGTAGGTCCGCGAGAGGAACTCCCGCTTGGGGCCCCGCACCACCGCCGAACCCCGGTGCAGGCGGCTGCCGATGGCCAGGTCGCTGTGCCCGGACAGCAGCGGCGCGACCAGCGGCAGGAAGGCGTCCAGCCCGGTCGACAGGTCGACGTCCATGTACGCCACCACGTCCGCCGCGCTGCTGCCCCAGACCTCGCGCAGCGCCCGGCCCCGGCCCTTCAGGTCCAGGTGCACGGCGCGCACCGGCGCGAGTTCGGCGGCGAGCGCGGTGGCGACCTCCCAGGTGCCGTCGACCGAGGCGTTGTCGGCCACCGTGATCAGGTAGTCGTACGGGAAGGTCGCGGACAGGTGGGCGTGCAGCTCGCGGACGCAGCGCTCCAGCGCGTGCTGCTCGTTGTACACGGGTACGACGATCTCCACGAGCCGGGTGCGGACCGCGGTGCCGGCCGCGTCCCGACCGTCCGCCGGCGGGACGGCCGGGAGCGCCGGGCGCATCGCTGACTGTGTCATGGGAAGGAGGTTCACAGCCCCTGATGGGCCCGCGATGATGGCAGTCTGAGAGCGCGCTGAGAACCCGTGCGCCGAGGACGCCGCGGCCCCGGCCGACGGTTGCGAGACGAACGGGAGAGACGGATGTCCGAGACGGAGTTCACCGCCGACGTCGTGGTGGTCGGCGCCGGGCCGACCGGCCTGCTGCTGGCGGGCGACCTGGCCGCGGCCGGCCTACGGGTGACGGTGCTGGAGAAGCGGGCCGAGGAGTCCAACCTGACCAGGGCGTTCGGCGTGCACGCCCGCACCCTCGAACTGCTGGACGCCCGCGGGCTGGCCGACGAGCTGATCGCCACCGGCCGCCCCACGCCCTCGCTCCAGGTGTTCGGCCGGCTCCGGGTCGACCTGGCCGGCCTGCCCAGCCGGTTCCCGTTCGTGCTGATCACCCCGCAGTCCCACACCGAGCGGGTGCTGCGCGAACGGGCCGTCAAGTCCGGTGCCGACCTGCGCCGCGGCGCCGAGCTGACCGGCCTGCGGCAGGACGCCACCGGCGTCACGCTGACCGCCCGCACCGCCGACGGCGAGCAGCTGCACCGGGCCCGCTACGCGGTCGGCGCGGACGGCGTGCACTCCGCCGTCCGCGACCTGCTGGGCGTCCCGTTCCCCGGCGAGGCGGTGCTGCGCTCGGTGATGCTGGCCGACGTCCGGCTCACCGGCGACCCCGACGAGTCGTTCACCGCCGCTGTCGGCGACGCCGGGTTCGCCTTCCTTGCCCCGTTCGGCGACGGCTGGTTCCGGGTGGTCGGCTGGGACCGCGAGCACCAACTCCCGGACACCGCACCGGTGGTGACGGCCGACCTGGAGGCGCTGCTGCGCGAGGTGACAGGCCGTGACCTGGAGTTCGCCGAGGTCCGCTGGACCTCCCGGTTCCACAGCGACGAGCGGCAGGTGGCGAGCTACCGCTCCGGCCGGGTCTTCCTGGCCGGCGACGCCGCGCACTGCCACTCCCCGGCCGGCGGCCAGGGCATGAACACCGGCATCCAGGACGCCGCCAACCTCAGCTGGAAGCTGGTCGCGGCCGTCCGCGGCTGGGCCCCGGACGCCCTGCTGGACACCTACCAGACCGAGCGGCACCCGGTCGGCCGGGCCGTGCTGCGCAGCTCCGGCGCGCTGGTCCGGCTCGCCCAGGGCCGGCACGCCCCGGTCCGGGCGCTGCGCTCGGCGCTCGGCGCGGCCGCCGGACACCTGGGCCCGCTGGCCGAGCTGGGCGCCAAGCAGGTCTCCGGCATCGGCTACGCCTACCCCGCCGAGAAGGGCGCGCACCCGCTGACCGGCCGCCGGGTCCCCGACCTGCGGCTGGCCGTCGACGTGCCCGGCGGTCCGTCCCGGCTGCACGAGGCGCTGCGGGCCGGCAAGGCGGTGCTGATCAGCAACGACGAGGTGTCGGTGGCCGACTCCTGGGCGGACCGGGTGGTCACCGCCGCGCCCGCCGACCCGCACGGCAAGCTGCGCGACACCGTGCTGCTGGTCCGCCCGGACGGCCACGCGGCCTGGGCCTGCGCCGATCCGACCCGGGGGGAGCTGCGGGAGGCGCTCGGCCGGTGGCTGGGCCGCCCCTGACATTCAGTTGACCCCGCCCGGCATTCAGTTCATTCACTGAATTCCTTTCCCATTCCACAGTTGACTGTTTTTTAGTAAGCAATTGCTCAGGCATGGGCCTATTCCTGAGTGTTCTCTGAGAGATTCTGGCGAGCGCTTTCCGAAGAACCGGAACGCCCCCAGATTTCCGGAGGAGCCCGTGCGACCCCGCTCGCTCGCCCTTGCCGCAGCTCTCGCTGTCGTTCCCCTCACCGCCGTCTCGCTGGGCGTCGGCACCGCTCAGGCGGCGCCGACCCCGAACGCCACCGCCTCCCGGGTGGCGCTGCCGCAGACCGTCACCCCCGCGGTGGCGCGTTCGCAGAAGCAGGGCGACGTCCCCGCCGACCGCCGGATATCCGTCGCGGTCTCGTTGAAGCTGCGCAACACCGCCGAACTCGACCGCTTCCTCACGGCGGTCGCCACTCCGGGAACCGCCGAGTACGGGCACTACCTGACGCCGGCTCAATTCACCGAGCGTTTCGGCCCGACCTCCTCCGACGTCGACCAGGTCCGGGCGTTCCTCACCGCCCAGGGCCTGAAGGTGGACTCGGTCAGCGCCAACCGCCAGGTGGTCAACGCCACCGGCACCAGCGCGCAGCTGGCCGCCGCCTTCGGCACCCACGAGTCGACCTACACCGACCCGCAGCAGGGCGGCCGGGCGTTCTTCGCCAACGACGCCGCCGCCTCGGTGCCGGCCGCGCTGGCCGGCGTGGTCGAGGGCGTCAGCGGCCTGAACGACCACACCGTGCGCACCACCCGGATCGCCAAGCCGAACGCCTCGACCCCGCACGCCACCCCGTCCGGCTTCGGCCCGGCCACCTACGACGGCGCGTACCGGCTGAACCAGCTGGGCGCCGACGGCACCGGCTCGACCGTCGCGCTCTGGGAGTTCGACGGCTACAAGTCCTCCAACCTGACCACCTACGACAGCCAGTTCGGCCTGTCCGGCCCGGCGGTCAGCACCGTCTCGGTGGACGGCGCGAACTACGACTCGGCGCCCGGCCAGGGCCAGGGCGAGGTCGAGCTGGACTCCGAGATCGTCCGCGGTGTCGCCCCCAAGGCGACCCAGCTGGTCTACGAGGCCCCGAACAGCGACCAGGGCGAGATCGACATGGCCGCCAAGATCGTCGCGGACAACCGGGTCTCGGTCATCTCCATCTCCTGGGGCTCCTGCGAGCCGGACACCACCGCCTCCTCGATGACCGCGGTGAACAACTCCTTCAAGCAGGCCGCCGCCCAGGGCATCTCGATCTTCTCGGCCTCCGGCGACGACGGCTCCCGGGACTGCACCCGCTCCACCTCCGGCTCCACCGTGAAGGCCGTGGACTTCCCCGCCTCCAGCCCGTACAACACCGGCGTCGGCGGCACCAACCTCAAGGTCTCCGGCACCACCTACAGCTCGGAGAGCGCCTGGTCCACCGCGGGCGGCGGCGTCTCCACCCAGTTCGCCAAGCCGACCTGGCAGACCGGCACCGGCGTCTCGGGCACCATGCGCACCGTCCCGGACGTCTCCTCCAACGCCGACCCGAACAGCGGCTTCGCCATCTACACCCAGGGCACCAGCAGCGCCGGCTGGCAGGTCTACGGCGGCACCTCCGCGGCCGCCCCGCTCTGGTCCGGCTTCGCCGCCCTCTACAACCAGAAGGCGCTGGCCGCCGCCAAGCCGGTGCTCGGCGAGGCCAACCCGAAGATCTACGCCGTCACCAACTCCGCCTCGTACGGCAGCGCCTTCCACGACGTCACCAGCGGCGCCAACCAGGACTTCTCCACCAAGGCCGGCTACGACCAGGTCACCGGCTGGGGCACCCCGATCGCCGACGGCCTGGCCACCGCCCTGCTCGGCGGCGGCGGCACCACCCCGCCGCCCACCGGCGGCTGCACCGCCGCCCAGCTGCTCGGCAACCCCGGCTTCGAGACCGGCACCGCCGCGCCGTGGACCGCCTCCTCCGGCGTCGTCGACAACTCCTCCTCCCAGGCCGCGCACTCCGGCTCCTGGAAGGCGTGGATGGACGGCTACGGCTCCGCCCACACCGACAGCGTCTCCCAGTCGGTGGCGATCCCGGCCGGCTGCAAGGCGACGCTGAGCTTCTGGCTGCACGTCGACACCGCCGAGACCGGCACGACCGCGTACGACAAGCTGACCGTCTCGGTCAACGGCACCTCGGTCGCCACGTACTCCAACCTCGACAAGAACACCGGCTACGCGCAGAAGACCATCGACCTGTCCTCGTACGCCGGACAGACCGTCACGGTGAAGTTCAACGGCGTGGAGGACTCCTCGCTGCAGACCTCCTTCGTGATCGACGACACCGCGCTCTCCGTTTCCTGACGATCCGTCACCGGACCCCGCCGGAAGGGCCCCGCCCGGGCCCTTCCGGCGCTCGTGTGTCAGGAGTGTTTCCTGTTCGATCCGTCTGCGAAATGCTTGTCGTGACCACTGTCATATGTCCGGATTGATGACGTAGCCTCTCAACCCTCAATAGGGTTCCCACACGCTCGGCGGCGGACCACCGACGTCATACCGGGGCCGTGGCTCCGGGGTGGACCCGCCGAACCCGCCGGGTGGGGGAAGGTCTCGCATGGGCTCACAGCAACCGCAGCACGCCGGTCGGCTCCGACTGGTCGGACAGCGCGACCCCGGCAGCGAGCAACGGCCGGCGGGCGGGGTGCCCCCCGCCGGACCGGTGCCCGTCCCCGCTCCCGCCGCCGCACCGGCCCCGAACGGCTTCGCCGAGGCCCTCAACTCCGCGATCGAGCACAGCGGCCTCAGCCTGGACCGGATCCGCGCCGCCCTCGCCAAGCAGGGCGTCCGGGTCAGCGTCACCACCCTCAGCTACTGGCGGCGCGGCCGCAGCCAGCCCGAACGCGCCACCTCACTGCGCGCCGTCCACCTGCTCGAGGAGTTGCTCGGCCTGCGCCACACCGCCCTCACCGCCCTGCTCGGCCCGCCCCGTCCGCGCGGCCGCTGGGTCTCCCAGGGCCCCGCCCCCGACGGCCTGCGGGTCGAACAGGTCTGGCCCGGCCAGGCCGACATCGCCGAGGTCTTCGCCGAACTCGACGCCCCGCCCGCCGGCCAGTTGGAACGCCAGTCGATCCACGACTCCTACTACGTCGACTCCGCCCGCCGCGGCCACCTGCTGCGGATGCGCCAGGTCGTCCGCGCCACCGTGGACGGCGTCACCCGGCACGTCGTGGTGCACAAGGCCGACGAGGGCGTGGAGAGCTGCCCCGAGATCACCTCGGTCCGGCACGCCCGGCTCGGCCGGGTCCGCCGCCGCCCCGCCGGCGGACTGCTGGTCGCCGAACTGCTGCTGGACCGCCCGCTCGCGCTCGGCGACTCCACCGTCCTCGAGTACGAGGTCAGCATCCCCGACTCCGGCCCCACCACCGACTACGGCCGGTTCTTCCCCAGCCCCGTGCGGGAGTACGTCCTCCAGGTGCACTTCGACCCCGACGCCGTCCCGGTCCAGTGCGAACGCTTCGACCGCACCCCCGGCACCGAGGTCGACCGCCACCGCGAACCGCTGTGGATCGGCGCCTCCGCCAGCGCGCACGTCCTCGCCTCCGACCAGCAGCCCGGCCAGGTCGGCATCCGCTGGCAGTGGGAGTGACCGCACCGTCCGACGCACCGTCACTCCTCCTCCCCTCGCAGCCGATCGCGACGCGCCCGACCCCGCGGTGCGCGCGTTCACCCGAACCGCCCTGTCCGATCCCCGATCAGGTGGTCCCGGCCCTCTCCTCCTAGGAACGTGAGTCCCACTCACCCGGGTTCACCCGGATCCGAGCGGGTTCACAGGAGAGGCAGGTCCGTCCGTGCTGATGGAGTTCAACGAGGTCGAACCGGACGACTCGTGCGCGTGCGGCGGCTGCGACGGCCGGCGCCGGGCCCGGCTGCTGGCCGTCCGCTCCGGCCGGGTGGTGCCCCGCCGGACCAGGCGGGCCGCGGTGCTGCTGGCCGCGGTCGGCAGCGTGCTGGGCGGCGGCGGGGCGGCGTCCATAGCCGTCGCCGCACCGGGAACGGACAGCGGCACGCAGATACCCGGCTCCCCGCAGGGCGAGGTCTCCGGACTGTACGGCGGGTCGGGGGCCCGCCGCGGCCTGGCCGCGCAGCCCGCCACCACCCGGGCCGAGATCATCCACCGGGCCCAGTCCTGGGTGGACCAGCAGGTCCCGTACAGCATGGGCCGGTACTGGTCGGACGGCTACCGCCAGGACTGCTCGGGCTTCGTCTCGATGGCCTGGGGCCTGGGCAGCAGTCAGACCACCTGGACGCTGCCGGACTTCGCGGAGCGGATCTCCAAGGACGAGCTGCAGCCGGGCGACGCGCTGATCTACAACAACGCCGCCGACCCGCAGGGCGGTTCGCACGTGGTCCTGTTCGGCGGCTGGACGGACGCCGCGCACACCAGGTACACCGCGCTGGAGCAGACCCGCCCCCACACCCTGAAGCGCACCACCCCGTACGCGTACTGGAGCCACGCGGGCAGCTACCTGCCGTACCGCTACAAGGGGTTGAGCCAGCCGATGCCCGCGCCGGAGAACTCCGACGCCTTCCCGGGCGCGGACAAGTTCGGCCCCGGCCGGGTCAACCCGTACGTGACCCGGCTCGGGAAGATGCTGGTGGACCGGGGCGGCACCCGGTTCTACGGGGAGGGCCCGAGCCCCGACTGGGGCGAGGCGGACCGGCGGGCCACCGAGGCGTTCCAGCTGGCGCAGGGCTGGCACGGCGCGGAGGCGGACGGCTACCCGGGCAAGGACACCTGGGACCTGCTGGTGCGCCGCCTCGGCCAGGACATCCCGGCAGCCGCGGGCACCCCCTCGCCGCCCCCGCCGCCCGCCGGAGCCCCGGCCTTCCCGGGCGCGGACAGGTTCGGCCCCGGCCAGGTCAACGACTGGGTCCTGCAACTGGGGCAGCAGCTGGTCCGGAAGGGCTTCGGCGCCGCCTACCGGGAGGGCCCGAGCCGGGACTGGGGCGAGGCCGACCGGCTGAACGTCGCCGCCTTCCAGCGCGCCCAGGGCTGGTCCGGCGCCGAGGCGGACGGCTACCCGGGCCCGGACACCTGGAAGCTGCTGTTCTCCTGACGGAGCCTCACCCCCGCGGGAGCGCGCCCGAGGCGTGCTCCCGCACCCACGCGTGCATGGCGATCGCGGCGGCCGCGCCCGCGTTGATCGAGCGGGTCGACCCGAACTGGGCGATCGAGCAGACCGCCGCCGAGTGCGCCCACGCCTCCTCGGTCAGCCCCGGCCCCTCCTGCCCGAACAGCAGCACGCAGCGCTCCGGCAGCGGGTAGGTCTCCAGCGGGACGGCCCCCGGCAGGTTGTCGATCCCGATGATCGGCAGCCCGCGCTCGGCCGCGTACCCGGCCAGCGAGGCCACCGAGCCGTGGTGCCGGACGTGCTGGTACCGGTCGGTGACCATCGCGCCGCGCCGGTTCCAGCGGCGCCGGCCGACGATGTGCACCTCCCCCGCCAGGAAGGCGTTGGCGGTGCGCACCACCGAGCCGATGTTGAAGTCGTGCTGCCAGTTCTCCACCGCGACGTGGAAGCCGTGCCGCCGGGTGTCCAGGTCCGCCACGATCGCCTCGTGCCGCCAGTACCGGTACCCGTCCACGACGTTGCGCCGGTCCCCGCCGGCCAGCAGCTCCGGATCCAGCCGGGGGTCGTCCGGCCAGGGCTCGGGGTGCGGGCCGACGCCGATCTCCCGGTCGTCGGGGAGGTGTCCGTCGTCGTACTGCTCGCCCAGCTGGGGCACCGAGGTGTCGCTCACGCGCCCAACGGTACGTGCTCCCCGGCGGTGGCCGGCGGGCGCGTCCGGACGGCCCGCTCCAGCTCGGCCAGGGCCTGCACGGTGAGCCTGGCCCCGGCCCGGAGCACGTCGATCCCGTCGTCCCGGGGCAGCCCGGACAGCTGCCGGTCCCAGGTCCGGTGGGCCTCCCGGAGCGCCGAGAAGTCGACGTCCTGGCCGAGCAGCACCGCGGCGGCGGCGATCGCGGTGGCGTCCCGCAGCTCCTCGCCGAACGCGGCGGCCCCGGGCACCGGCGGGGCGTCCCCGGCCGGGATGTGCGCCTCCAGCAGCACGGTGCAGCGGTCCAGCATGCCGACCGCGGACCGGGCCCGGTCGAACTGCTTGCGGCTCAGCTCCGGCACCTGCTCGGCGTGCCGGACCGGCTCCACCTCGGCCCGGTCCAGCGCCGCCAGCATCTCGCTGCGCGCCTCCCGGACGTCCAGCAGGGCCGGCCGCACGTCCTGCTCGGCGTGCCCGCCCGCCGGGTCCCCGTACGCCGTGAACACCGCCGCCGCGTACCGCCCGGCGGCGGCCAGCCACTCGGCCAGCCGCTCCGGCAGCCGGGCGGTCTGCCAGGTCGGGAACAGCGCGTACGCGGCGAGCGCGACGAAACCGCCGAGCAGCGTCATCGCCACCCGGTCGACGGCCAGCCGGAGCGGGTCGCCGGGCTGCAGGCCGAGCAGGAACACCACGTACGAGGAGATCGCCACCGTCATCACCGCGTACCCGGTGCGCAGCGTCAGGTAGGCGAAGCCCATGCAGGTGACGGCGAGCACGGCCAGCACCCAGTCGCCCGGGTCGAAGAGCTGCACCACGGCGGTCGCCAGCAGGACGCCGGTGGCGGTGCCGGCCACCCGGGCGACGCCCCGGCTGAAGGTCTGCGCGAAGTCGGGGCGCATCACCATCGCCGAGGTCATCGGCGCCCAGTAGCCGTGCTCGAAGCCCACCAGCCGGGCCGCCAGGTAGGCGGAGGTCACCACCGCGGACATCCGCACCGCGTGGTGCAGGATCGCCGAGTGCCGGTGCAGCTGCCGCCCGACGGTGGCCAGCGCGGCCGGCACCACCTTGACCAGCGGCGGGCGGCGCAGCCCGCCGCCGTCCGGGACGCCGCGGGTCGGGACGGTGCTGCGGTCCTGCCGGTCGAGGCGGTCGGCGGCCCGGCCGAGCAGGCCGGACAGCCGGCGGGCCGAGCGGCGGGCGCCGCCGCGCAGCAGGTCCTCGCCCTCGCCGGGGCGGGCCAGCGCCAGCGCGGGGGTGTCCTTGGGCAGCCGGACCGGGTCGCCGGTGCGGATCGCCCGGGCCAGCGCGTCCAGCACCTCGGCGGCGGCGGCCAGCACCTCGCGGGCCCGGTCCCGCTCCGGCCCCTCCTCGGCGGCCCCGACCCGGGGGTCGGCGAGCGCGGCCAGCGCGGGCCTGATCCGCTCCGCGAGGGTGCGCAGGCCGCGCAGCTCGGGCGGGCGGCGGCGGGCCTGGCGGGCGGTCAGCCGGGCGGCCTGCCGGCCGACGATGAACGGCTCCGGGTCGACCTCGGCGACCGGGTCGTGGCGCAGCCGGCGGGCGTAGTCGCCGAGCCCGGCGTAGATGTCGGCCAGGGCGTCGCGCTGGGCCCGCCAGCTGTCGATCGGCCAGAGCGTGATCACCAGGGCCTGGACGGCGCCGCCGACCGAGCAGAGCAGCCCGTGCTCGACGGCGGTGGGCACCGACACCGGGAGCTGCACCACCACCATCATCACCGCGAGGGTGTTGGCGGCGACCACCCCGGCGGTCGGCCCGATCGCCCAGGCCAGTCCGGCACCGAACGCCCACAGCGCGAGCAGCACCGGGAACGCGCCGGGGATGCCGACCGCGACGTAGCCGAGGAAGGTCGACAGGCCCAGCCCGGCCGCGGCCACCAGGGCGAGCGAGGCGCGCGGGCGGAACGAGCGCTGGAAGGTCGCCGTCCCGGCGATGAACGCGCCCATCGCGGCCGAGGTGGCCTGCGCGGGTCCGAGCAGCGCCAGCGTCGGGAACACCACCAGCGCGGCGGCGACCGCGCCGCGCAGGGCGCGCCGCGGGTTGGTGAGCGAGCGGTCCACGGTCAGCCCGGCCTTCGCGGTGTCGCGCAGGGCCGTGAACCAGGACATAACGGGAGCCTACCGACTTTTCGCCGACCGGCCCGCCGGACCGACGCCCCGTCAGGCCCGTCAGGTCTGTTCGGCCCGCTCGCCCCGCTCGCCCCGCTCGACCTGTTCGGCCCGCTCGGTCCGCCGGAGCCGGCCCGCCGCCGCCGTCACGCCGCGCTGCACCGCGAGCAGCGCGGCCGTCGGCACGAACACCGCGTCCGCGGAGAGCATCGCCAGCGAGAAGAACGGCAGCCCGAGCAGCACCGCGATCCCCAGGTGCTCGGCCGCCATCACCACCAGCAGCGCGTTCTTCAGCCGCCGGGCGGCCAGCGAGAACGGGAAGCCGACCTGCAGGACCACCGTGCCGTAGGTGAACAGGAAGGTCAGCAGCAGGCTCCCGGTCAGCAGCCCGGACAGCTCCGGCCAGGGCGTGAAGTAGTCCAGGTGCAGCGGGTAGTGCACGGCGGTGCCGTCCTGCCAGCGGGCGCCCTGCACCTTGTACCAGCCGGCCGTGCCGTAGACCAGCACCACCTGGGCGGCGATCACCAGCATCGCGCAGTTGTGCAGCATCGCGGCCAGCGCGTCCGCCACCGCCCGCGGCTCGCCCCACTCGGCCGGGTCCTTGCCGGGGCGCCGGGCCCGGCGCCGGGCGTCCAGCGACCAGACCGCGCCGCACCGGGTGAACACCAGGTAGATCGCCAGCAGGTGGACCAGGTTGTCGCCGCCGTCGCCGACGAACACGTTGCGGTTCTGCAGCGACAGCACGGTCAGCGCGAACAGCACCGAGGAGGCCCGGGTGCGCCAGCCGAGCGCCGTCGCGGCCGCCGCGAGCAGCGCCAGCAGGTACACCGCCTCGAACCACCAGCGGCCGTCGCTCCAGGCCAGCGCGGTGAAGGCGTGGGTGTCGCCGATCAGCCGGCCGTTCAGCTCCGCCGACCACGGCGAGCGGTCCCCGTACAGCACCCGCCGGTTCGGCCACTCGCGGAGCAGGAACGCGCCCCAGGTCCCGGCCGTGCCGATCCGCACCACGGCGGCCTGGTGCGGGGCCAGCGTGGTCAGCAGGCGGGGCAGCGCGGCGCGGAGCGTCACAGGTCCCGCCAGTCCTCGGCGGCCACCGGCCACCAGGGCAGCTCGCGCAGGTGCGCGGCGGTGTCGACCTGCTCGGCGCTCCAGGCCGGCGGGGCGACCGTCGCGGTGCCGACCCGCAGCTGCACCTGCAGCACCCGCTCGCCGCCGGGGCCGATCCGCTGCAGCGCGATCCGCTTCAGGTACTGCTCGGCCAGCCGCCCGCGGGAGCCCGCCGGGGACGGCGCGTCACCGTCCCCGTGGGTGGACTCGTAGAAGTCCCAGGCCCGCCGCAGCAGGTTCTGGTCGGCGTGGCTGGGCGCCGGGTCGTGCCGGATCGCCGCCAGGTCCCGGGCGGTCAGGCCCTGCCAGTCGCGGGTGGTGATCCGGCCGTCCTCGGCGATGGTCTGCACCCGGGCGTCGACCGTGACGTTGCGCTGCAGCGGGTCCGGCGCGAACAGCTTCCAGTTCTGCTCGAACTCGGGGTACACCACCGCGTCGATCCGGGCCCGGTACTCCCGGGACACCGCGTTCTCCGGGGCCACGTTCAGGAAGAGCGCACCGAGGAACGCCAGGGCACCGGCCGCCAGTCCCACCCCGGCGGTCACCAGCACCACCCGGGCGGATTTCGACCAGACGCGCACGGCGGCCATCCTGCCGCACCGCCCACGCGTTCGAACAGGGGTCGGGGGCGACCGCTACAGGACGAACGGCTGCTGCCCGTCGCCGCCGACCATCGGACGGCCCGCGGCCTCCCAGGCGAACATCCCGCCGTCCACGTTCACCGCGTCCCGGCCGTTGGCCACCAGGTACTGCACCACCTGCGCGGACCGGCCGCCGACCCGGCACAGCACGTACAGCCGGCCCTCGGGCAGCTCGTCGAGCCGGGCCACCACCTGGCCGATCGGGATGTGCAGCGCGCCGTCCACGTGCCCGGCGTCCCACTCGTCCTGCTCGCGGACGTCGAGCAGGGCGGCGTCGGCGGGCACCGAGGCGGCGTCGGCGGTGGGCAGCTGAGCGAACATCTGGGGCGTCTCCTGAGGGGTTTCGGACGGTTCGTTCCGGCCATTGTCGGGCAGCAGCGCGGCCAGTCTCGCCTGCCGCTCGGCGGCGGTGGCCAGCAGCTGCTCGGCGAGGTCCTCCAGCAGCCGCTCCGGCTCGTCCGGGCGCAGCAGCAGGATCTCGCCCATCGGGGTGCGCTCCAGCCGGACCCGCTCCACGGCGAGCGCGGTGATCCGGCCGGTCAGCCACTCCAGGCGCTGGCGCAGCCAGGCCAGGCGGTCGGGGGAGTCGGCGGCGGGCGCCGAGTCCGGCGAGGTCGACCACTCCTCGGCCAGCTCGGCCAGCTGCCCGGCGTCGGCCAGCGCGTACGCCTCGTTGACCCGGGCGATGAACGCCGAGCGGCGCTCCTGCTCGGCCGGGTCGGTGGTCAGGTCGGGGTGGGCCCGCCGGGCCAGCTCCCGGTAGATCCGCTGGGCCTCCTTGGCCGGGCGGACCTTCCGGGCCTGCGGCTCGCCCTCGCGCGGCCCGCGCTCCGCGGCCGGCTCGACCCGCTCCCGGGCCTCCCGGGCCCGCCGCAGGTCCTCCGGGTCGCCGCTGAGCGCCGCCACCGACTCGGCGATCAGCGCGTCCAGCTCGTCGAGCTCGGCGTACAGCGGGCCGAGCAGCTGGTGGTGGGCGAGCGCGAAGTTGTCGATCTCCACCCGCAGGGTGGCCACGTCGACGTCCAGCGTCAGCCAGGCCAACTCGGCCGCCGCGACCCGCTCCTCCAGGTCCTGCCGCTCCGGGTCCGCCCACACCTCGACGCTCGGTACGCTCACCCGGACCACCCTACCGGGGCCCCGCGCGCGGCCCGCCGGGTGCGGGCGGAGCGCTCCCGGGGCGTGCCCGGAGCGACACGCAACTGATACGGACGAATCTGCCCGATTACCTACCTGAGGTCGGCATGTCCGTGCTTCATTTGAGGATGCGCGCAAGGACGCGCGCACCGGCCAGGAGGAGCAGCGAACAGCCACCAAAGGGGCAGACCGATATCCATGGCGCACCAGCCCAACTCCACACCGGACCGGGCCGACGGCCCGGGCGGCCACCCTGCCGGGGTGGTGGCACTGCTGCGGGTCGCCGCCGTGCTGGTGGACCCGGACGGCCGGATCGCCCTGTGGAACCGCACCGCCGAAGAACTGTTCGGGCACCGCGCCGAAGTCGCCCTCGGCCGCACCGCGCACGGCCTGCTGCCCGCCGTCGAACCCCGCCAGGACAGCGCCGCCCCCGCCCACCGCTGCGACGCCTTCGACACCCTCGACGACCTCACCCTGCACGGCCCGTGGGCCGGCGCGATGCCCGTGCACGACCGCGAGGAGCGGCTGCGCGACGTCCTCTGGTGGGCCTACCCGCTGGTCGAACCGGCCGGCCGCTCGCTGCTCGCGCTCGCCGCCGACGCCCGCCCGCTGCGCACCACCGGCCCGCGGATCGCCCTCGGCGAGCGCCTCGTCCCGTACGCCGCCGCGCCCGCCGCGGCCCGCCCGCAGCAGGTCACCGCCGTGCTGGCGCCGCCCGACGGCACGCCCTGCGAGGCGCTGTCCGGGCTGCTCCCGCCCGGCTCGCCGGAGCGCCGGGCCCGGCTGCTGGCCGCGATCGCCGCGGCCGGTGCGCCCGCCCTCGGGGTGGACGCCGCGACCCGGCTGCCGGTGGTGCCCTACCAGTCCTCGCCGGCCGGCCCGGCCGGCACCGCCCGGATCGCCGCCGGCCTGGGCCGCCGCTACCCGACCCCGCAGCAGCGCGCCGCCCAGCAGCGCGAGCGGGCCGCCCACCGGCCGGTGGAGCCGCCGCCCGGCACGGGTGTGCCGGGCCCACTCGGGGTACGGATACGGGCTGCCGGTCCCGCGGCCGCCCCGGAGGGCGCGCCGGGGCCCGGCAGCACCGTCCCAGGCCCGCGCGAAGCCGTCGGCCACGGCCCGACCCCGGGAGGCCCCGCCATCGACCCCGCAGCCGCAGCCGCCCCCGAACCGACCTCCGCCCCGGCGCCGGTGCCCGCGAGCCGCCCGGCCGTCCTCGGCGGCGTCGAGGTGATCCACGGGCTGCCCGACGACGCCGACCTGGCGCTGCTCGCCTCGGTCGGCAGCCAGGTCGGCACCACCCTCGACCTGGACACCACCGCCCGCGAACTCTGCGCGGTGCTGGTCCCCCGGGTCGCCGACTTCGCCTGCGTCGACCTGCTCGACGGCCTGATCTCGGACTCCGAGCTCCCGGCCGGCGCCCCCGACGACACCACCATGCTGCGCCGGGTCGCCCGCACCTTCAACGCCGCCCAGCAGCGCTGGAACCACGTGCTGGACGAGGGCGCGCTGCTGGCCATGCCCCGCTCCACCCCGCCCGGCCTGGCCCTGCAGGAGAACCGGCCGGTGCTGGTGCCGCTGATCTCCGCCGACGTCGCGGTCGACTACGCGGCCTCGCTGGGCGGCCCCGAGCTGGAGCCCGCCGTGGTGGGCCGCTCGATGCTGGTGCTGCCGCTGTCCGCCCGCGGCGCCGTGCTGGGCATCCTCAAGCTGCTGCGGCTCTCCGACCGGGCACCGTTCACCCGCTCCGACGCCGACACCCTGAAGGAGATCGCCGCCCGCGCCGCGCTCTCGCTGGACAACGCCCGGCTGCACCGGGCCGAGTCCAAGGTCGCCACCACCCTGCAGCGCTCGATGATCCCGACCCGCCCGCCGAAGATCCCCGGCGTGCAGATCGCCCACCGCTACATGCCCGGCGACCGCAAGGCCGAGGTCGGCGGCGACTGGTTCGACGCCATCCAGCTCCCCGGCAGCCGGGTCGCCCTGGTGGTCGGCGACGTGATGGGCCACGGCCTGCACTCGGCCGCCGCGATGGGCCGCTTCCGCACCGCCATGCAGACCCTGGCCGCCCTCGACCTGCCGCCCGGCCAGCTGCTGCGCCACCTCGACAACCTGGCCCAGAAGCTCGGCGACGACCACCTGGCGACCTGCCTGTACGCCGTCTACGACCCGATCAACCGCACCTGCGAACTCGCCTCCGCCGGCCACGTCCCGCCCGTCCTGGTCCACCCCGACGGCCGCGGCGAGCTGCTCGAACTGCCCTCCGGCGCACCGATCGGCGTCGGCGGGGTGCCCTTCCTCACCAAGAAGATCGACGTCTCGGACGGCTCGATGCTGGTGCTCTGCACCGACGGCCTGGTCGAGGTCCGCGGCGGCGACATAGGGGAGGGCCTGGCCGCGCTCTGCGGCAACCTGATCGACCCCAAGCAGACCCCGGACGAGGCCTGCGACCGGGTGCTGAACACCCTGCACTCCGACGACCGGCAGGACGACATCGCCCTGCTGGTGGCCCGCTTCGACGGCGTCCCGCCGACCGAGGTCGCCACCTGGCAGCTCGGCGTCACCGAGCTGGAGGTCGGCCGGGCCCGCCGCCTGGTCCGCGACCAGCTGGCCGCCTGGCGGCTGACGGCGCTCACCGAGACGGTCGAGCTGCTGGTCTCCGAACTGGTCACCAACGCCGTCCGGGTGGCCAGGTCCGAGGTGCAGCTCCAGCTGATCCGGGTCGACAAGCTGCTGGTCGAGGTCAGCGACGACAACCACAACCTGCCCTCGCTGGAGCCCGCCGAGTCGCTGTCCGAGCACGGCCGCGGCCTGAACCTGGTCAGCAAGCTGTCCGAGAAGTGGGGCACCGCCCGGAAGGCGGTCGGCAAGGTCGTCTACTTCGAGATGCCGCTGCCGCGCGGCTGAACGAGCCGCGCGGCTGAACGATTCGCCGGGTCAGGGCGTGACGGCCCTGGCCCGGCCCTGGGCGGCCACCGAGGTCGCCGCGCCGACGCCCGTCAGCACCCGCGGCCAGTAGTCGCCGAACACCTCGACCCAGACCGCGATCAGCACCGCCGCGCTCAGCGCCACCAGGTGTTCGAGGCCCGCCAGGTTCGGCAGCACCACGGCCTCCACCACCATCGACAGCACCACCGCCCCGCCCGTCCACCAGGCCCGGCAGCGGAACGCCACCACCACGGCCAGCGCCACCACCGCCGCCGAGGGGCCGGTGTCCCGCACGTGCGCCACCCAGCGCGGGAAGCCCAGGAAGTGGTGCGGGCCCAGCGCCACCGCGATCCGGGCGAACAGCGTGCCCGCCAGCGTGCAGACGTAGGCGACCACCAGGGTCAGCCGCCGGCCCAGCACGAGCTCGGCGATCCCGAACACCAGGAACACCTGTGCCAGCGCACCCCACACCGGCAGGTCCAGGGCCGGCACGTACAGCGACAGCGGCGTCCGCAGCAGCGACACGTCCAGCGGCAGGGCCGCCTTCACCACCCCGACCTCGGAGACCAGCCGGTCCCCGCCCGGCAGGTGCTGGACGATCGAGAACAGCAGCACCAGCGCGGTCGCCCCGGTCGCCAGCGGCAACGCCGCGAACCTCCGCCGCACCAGCTGGTCCTTCACCGTGCTGAACAGCGCCCCCCACTCGGCGACCGCGGCCCGGCGGAATACCGCCCACAGCCCCGACCGCACGCCCCCCGCGTGGGTGATCTGCTTCACGACCGGCTCTCCCGTCCCGAATCCGCCCGAATCCGGGCGGACGTCCTTCACGCGTTCTTCTACGCCTCGTCTCCGACCCTACGCATCGGATTAATCAACAGCATCAACTTAGAAGTCCGGACGAGTCATACCGGAGTCTGATGTCCAGGTCCGCTCCGCCCCCCGGCGGAGGGACCACCCCCCGTCCCCCGGTCCCACCGGGCCCGGGGGAAGCCGTGTCCTCAGCCGCCGCCGTGCCGGCGGCGGAACAGCGCCGGCATGCTCGGCACCGTGATGAAGCCCTCCGCGCGGGCCGAGGCGAGGCCGATCCGCGGAATCTCGCTGCTCTTCTCGAAGAGCAGATAACGCGGCTCCCAGATCGGCCGGTATTTCGCGTTCGCCCGGTAGAGGGACTCGATCTGCCACCAGCGCGAGAAGAAACCCAGCACCGAACGCCACAGCCGCAGCACCGGCCCGGCGCCCAGCTTGGAACCGCGCTCGAAAACCGACCGGAACATGGCGAAGTTCAGCGACACCCGCTCCAGTTCGACCTCCTTCGCCCGCTGCAGGAGTTCGATCACCATGAACTCCATCAGGCCGTTCTCGCTGTCCCGGTCGCGCCGCATCAGGTCCAGCGACAGGCCGTGCGCGCCCCACGGGACGAAGCTCAGCAGCGCCCGCAGCTCGCCCTCCCCGTCGAAGCACTCCAGCATCACGCAGCGCCCGTCGCCCGGGTCCCCGAGCCGGCCCAGCGCCATCGAGAAGCCGCGCTCGGTCGCGCCGTCCCGCCAGTGGTCGGCCTTCGCCACCAGCTCGGCCATCTCGCTCTCCGGGATGTCCTCGTGCCGCCGGATGCGCACCGTGTAGCCGGCCCGCTTGACCCGGTTGTAGGCCTGCCGGACCACCCGCATCGCGCGGCCGTCCAACGAGAACTCGTCCAGCTCGACGATCGCCTCGTCGCCCAGCTCCAGCGCGTCCAGCCCGTGCCGGGCGTAGATCACCCCGGCCTCCTCGGAGGCGCCCATCACGGCCGGCACCCAGGCGTGCTCGCGGGCCTCGGTCAGCCAGGCCTCGATCGCGCCCGGCCAGGCCTCCGGGTCGCCGATCGGGTCGCCGGAGGCCAGCGTCACGCCGCCCACCACCCGGTAGGCCACCGCCGCCTTGCCGGACGGCGAGAACACCACCGCCTTGTCCCGGCGCAGCGCGAAGTACCCCAGCGAGTCCCGCTCGCCCTGCCGGTCCAGCAGCTCGCGCAGCCGCCGCTCCTCCTCGTCGCTCTGCAGCTCCTCGCCGCGCGGCGAGCGGAACGCCACCCACAGCACCAGCAGGAACAGCACCGCGCTCATCGCGTTGATCACCGCGTTCACCCAGGTCGGCACGGAGACCACGTCGGCGATCCGCTCGGACGGCGCCAGGGTGATCATCCGGTGCACGGCGTAGCTGAACCGGGTACCGAAGTTCGCCCCCGGGACGGTGTTGGTCAGCTGCACCAGCAGCGAGCCGATCAGGCCGCCCAGCACCAGGCCGCCGAGGCCGGCCGCCACCGCCGTCTTCGGGTTCGAGCGGTCGCCCTTGGAGGTGAACTCCTTGCGCGACACCAGCAGCGCCAGCAGGAACAGCCCCGTCAGCACCACCGAGAAGTAGTTCCACGGGTGCGCGGCGTAGCGGTGGCCCAGGGAGAGCAGCAGCACGAAGCCGACGAAGGTCAGGCCCGCCAGCCCCGTGTTGAAGATCCACGCGGCCCGCTTGCGGCGGCGCATCGCCACCGCCAGGAACAGCGACAGCAGGACCGAGACCAGGCCGGCCGTCATCAGGTAGGGGGTGAAGAACTCCCCCTCGTTGTGGCGCTGCACCTGGTCCCGGAACGGCACCGAGAGCACCGCCACCAGGTTCAACAGGGCCATCAGGCGCAGGTACCAGACCGTCGAGGCGGCGGCCCTCGGCCGCCACCTCGCCAGCGGGCCTGGTTCCTCGCCCCGGGTGGGGGACACGGCCGAGCCAGCCGCCTTCACAGTGGACACAGCAACCATTCCAGACGATCGATCATCGGGGCGCATCCGCTCGCGGTCGCGCGCTCTCCACCCCGATTTCCATGGTTGCCCAGCGAAGATGAGAATTGCGTGAATCCGGTAGCGGATTCCTACCCCCGCCGATCGGCGGGGGTAGGGGGAGGCGCCGGGGCCGAAACCGCCCTCACCAGGGGAGAGACATGCCGACGATCCGGGTCCTGATCGTGGACGACGAGGTACTGGTCCGCTCCGGGCTCGGCCTGATCGTCGGCTCGGCGCCCGACCTGGAGGTGGTCGGCGACTGCTCCGGCGGCCAGGCCGAGGCACTGACCAGGGCGCTCGCCCCGCAGGTGGTGCTGCTCGACGTCCGGATGCCCGACCTGGACGGCATCAGCGTGCTGCGCCGGCTGCGCGCCCTGCCCGACCCGCCGGTGGTCGCCATGCTCACCACCTTCGACACCGACGAGTACATCGGCACCGCGCTGCGGGCCGGCGCGGCCGGCTTCCTGCTCAAGGACACCGCGCCCGAGCAGCTGGTGCACGCCGTCCGGGTGCTCGCCACCGGCGGCAGCGTGCTCTCCCCCACCGTGGCCCGCACCGTGATCAGCGGCTACGTCGACGGCGGCGGCCCCGACCTGGCCGCCGCCGCCCTCACCTGCCGGCTCACCGGCCGCGAGCTCGACGTGCTCGCGCTGCTCGGCGAGGGGCTCTCCAACTCCGAGATAGCGGACCGGCTGTTCCTCGGCACCGGCACCGTCAAGGACCACATCAGCGCCATCCTCGGCAAGCTCGGCGCCGCGAACCGGGTCCAGGCCGCCGTCCTCGCGCACCGGGCCGGCCTGGTCCGCGACCACCGGAACGGCGCCGAGTGACCGTCCCGGCGCCCGCCGCCGACCGCTGGGCCCGGCTGCGCTCCCCCCGCGTCACCCTGGTCGCGCCGGTGCTGCTCGCCGCGCTGGACTCCGCGCTGGTCGCCAAGGGCTCCGCGCCCTGGCAGCTCGCGCTCTCCGCGCTCTCCGTGCTCGCCCTGCTCTGGCGCCGCCGCCACCCGCTGCCGGTGGTGCTGCTCACCCTCCCCGGGGCCTTCTTCAACGAGATCTGGCTGGCGCCCGTCACCGCCGTCTACGCCGTCGCCGCGGCCTGGCCCGGGCCCCGGGTGCCGGTCGCCTCCGCCACCGCCTTCGCCCTGGTCGAGCTCTTCCACTGGCCGGTCGCCGCGGACCTGTTCGTGCTCAGTCGCGACAACGCCCTGTACGCCATCCAGTCGGTGATGCTCGGCGCCGGGCCGGCCGCGCTCGGCCGGCTCGCCCGGACCCGGCGCGAGCTCGCCGAACGGGTCGAGGAGCTGACCGCCGGCCGCCGCCGGGAGAGCCGGCTGCTCGCCGAGCAGGTGCTCACCGCCGAACGCGCCCGGCTCGCCCGGGAGATGCACGACGTGGTCTCCCACCAGGTCAGCCTGATCTCCGTGCAGGCCGGGGCGCTCCAGGTGTCCAGCACCGACCCGGCCGCCCGGGACGGCGCCCGCACCATCCGCGAGCTGTCCGTCCGCACCCTGGAGGAGCTCCGGCAGATGGTCGGCGTGCTGCGCACCTCCGGGGCCGGGCAGGGCACCCCGCTCGCCCCGCAGCCCACCCTGGCCGACCTGCCCCGGCTGATCGACGGCAGCGGCCTGCCCGTCGCCCGGCGGCTCGACCCGGGCCGCCGGGACTGGCCGGAAGCGGTCGAACGGGCCGCCTACCGGACCGTCCAGGAGGGGCTCACCAACATCCGGAAGCACGCGCCCGGCGCCGAGGTCACCGTCCGGGTGGCCGCCCGCGGCCACCGGCTGCACGTCGAGGTCCGCAACGGGCCGCCCACCGGACCCGCCCCCGCCGCCCCGCTCCCCGGCGGCGGCCACGGCCTGGTCGGCCTGCGCGAGCGCGCCGCTCTGCTCGGCGGCACCTTCACCGCCGCCCCCACCTCCGACGGCGGCTTCGCCCTGCACGCCGTCCTCCCCGCCTCCGGCGCCTGACCGCGGCACCACGGGCACCGCGCAGAAGAAGGGCCCCGGGAGAACGAGAAAGCCCCGCAGATCCGTAGATCTGCGGGGCTTCGCTGTGCGCGAGGGGGGAGTTGAACCCCCACGCCCTTTCGGGCACTGGAACCTGAATCCAGCGCGTCTGCCTATTCCGCCACCCGCGCAAGGGTGTTGTCTTCAGATGCTTACCGCTCTTCCGACTCGTTGAGAAGCTTACCGCATCTCTCCGGGTCTTCCGTTCGGCTCCCTCTCGGGCGCCCCTTCCGACATGGAAAACATTAGCACGCCCCACGCCGCACCTGCGAATCCATTCCCCCCGGCACCCCGCACGGACCCCGGCGGGCCGCAACCGCGGCGGAGGCGAACGAGTGATCGGACCGTCCGACGGGTACCCCTCCGAACGCGACCTGCCCGGGGAACCGTACGGAAGGGCCGGGCGTGGATACGATCAGTACGGAAGTACCGCCATCAAGCCGACGAGCCGGCCCGACCGACGCCCTGAGAGGGGGTGCCCCCGTGGGAGTCCTGAAGAAGTTCGAGCAGCGACTCGAAGGTCTGGTGAACGGCACCTTCGCCAAGGTGTTCAAGTCCGAGGTCCAGCCGGTGGAGATCGCCGGAGCGCTGCAGCGCGAGTGCGACAACAACGCCAGCATCTGGAACCGCGACCGCACGGTCGTCCCGAACGACTTCATCGTCGAGCTCAGCCCGCACGACCACGAGCGGCTCAGCCCGTACGCCGCCCAGCTCGGCACCGAACTGGCCGGGATGGTGCGGGAGTACGCCGAGGCGCAGCGGTACAGCTTCATGGGCCCGCTCCAGGTCGCCCTGGAGAAGGCCGACGACCTGGACACCGGCCTCTACCGGGTGCGCAGCCGCACGCTCGCCGCCGAGGAGGCCGCGCCGGCCGCGCCGCCGGCCGCTCCGCCCGGGTACGGCCGCCAGCCCACCCCGCCCGCGCCGGGCGCCCCCTGGCACCAGGGCGCGGCCGCCCCCTACGGCGCGCCGCCGCCGCCCACCGCCCCGCCCGCGATGCCGTCCGCCCCGCCCACCGCGGGCAACGTGCGCCCCTTCCCGGGCGCCGGGCACGGCGGCGCGGGCACCCGGCGCTGGGTCGAGGTGAACGGCGCCCGGCACCAGATCAGCCAGAACGCGGTGGTGCTGGGCCGCTCCACCGAGGCGGACATCCGGATCGACGACCCCGGGGTGTCCCGCAAGCACGCGGAGATCCGCCCCGGGACGCCCGCGATGGTGCTGGACCTCGGGTCCACCAACGGCATCGTGGTGGACGGACAGCACACCCAGCGCGCTACGCTCCGCGACGGCTCCCGGATCGTCCTGGGGTCGACCACCATCGTCTACCGACAGGTCGAAGGGTAGAAGCGGGCCGGTATGTCTGATCTGACCCTGACGGTCATGCGGCTGGGGTTCCTCGCCGTCCTCTGGCTGTTCGTCATCGTCGCGGTGCAGGTGATCCGCGGTGACCTGTTCAACACCAAGGCCGCCGCGCGCCCCGCCCAGCGGTCCGCCGCCGCGCCGGCCCCCGCCGGGGCCGCCCGCCCGCCGCAGGGGCCGCCCGCCGCCGCCCAGCAGCAGGCCAGGCAGCGCCGCGGCCAGCCGACCCACCTGGTGGTGACCCAGGGCTCGCTGGCCGGAACGACGGTCGCGCTGCAGGGCCAGACCATCACGCTCGGGCGGGCGCACGACTCCACCATCGTCCTCGACGACGACTACGCCTCCTCCCGGCATGCCAGGATCTACCCGGATCGGACTGGGCAGTGGACGGTGGAGGATCTAGGCTCCACCAACGGCACCTATCTGGACCGGCAGCGGCTCACCACCCCGATGCCGCTCCAGCTCGGCGTGCCGATCAGAATCGGCCGGACCGTCATCGAACTGCGGAAGTAGTCAGCGCATGAGGACCAGCTCCACCCGAAGGAGGGCCCGGACAGCATGAGTCTCGTGCTGCGCTTCGCCGCCGGCTCGCACAAGGGCCTGATCCGCGAGGGGAACGAGGACTCCGGCTACGCCGGGCCGCGGCTGCTCGCGGTGGCCGACGGCATGGGTGGGGCGGCGGCCGGCGAGGTCGCCTCCTCCGAGGTGATCGGGTCGATCGTCCGCCTCGACGAGCCGAACCCCGGCACCGACCTGCTGAGCCTGCTCAACGAGGCGGTGCAGACCGCCAACGACCGGCTCCGGCAGATGGTCGAGCAGGACCCGCAGCTGGAGGGCATGGGCTGCACCCTGACCGCGCTGCTCTGGGACGGCCGCCGGCTGGGCCAGGTGCACATCGGCGACTCCCGGGCCTACCTGCTGCGGGACGGCCGGCTCGACCAGATCACCCAGGACCACACCTGGGTGCAGCGGCTGGTCGACGAGGGCCGGATCACCGCCGAGGAGGCCGAGACCCACCCGCAGCGCTCGCTGCTGATGCGCGCCCTGGACGGCCGCGGCCAGGTCGAGCCCGACCTGTCGATCCGCGAGGTCCGGGCCGGCGACCGCTACCTGATCTGCTCCGACGGCCTGTCCGGCCCGGTCAGCCACCAGACCCTGGAGGAGACGCTCGGCAGCTACTACGCGCCCGAGCAGACCATCCAGGAGCTGATCCAGCTGGCGCTGCGCGGCGGCGGCCCGGACAACATCACCTGCATCGTCGCCGACGTGATCGACGTCGGCGCCACCGACACCCTCAGCGGCCTGGCCGTCGAGGCCCCCGTGGTGGTCGGGGCGGTCGCCGACAGCCAGCCGCACCACTTCACCGACCCGCAGCTGCTGGACACCCCGGCCGGCCGCGCCGCCGGCCTCGGCCGCGGCCCCGCCGCGCAGCCCCCGCAGGGCGCCTTCGGGCCCGCCCAGGGCTACGCGGGCGGTTACGAGCAGCAGCCCGGCTACGGCGCCCCGGCCGGCGACTTCGGCCCCCCCGAGGGCTACCTCGGGGACGGCTACGGCGAGGGCGGCTACGGCGAGGGCGGCTACGGGGAGGGCGGCGAGGGCGAGTTCGGCGCGGCCACCGAGCCGTACGGGAGCCCGGCGCCGACCAGCCGGCGGAAGAAGAAGCGCGGCCTGAAGCTGACCGTGGTCGGCCTGCTGGTGCTGGCGCTGCTCGGGGCCGGCGGCTTCTTCGCCTGGCAGTGGAACCAGGACCAGTACTACGTCGGCGCGCAGGACGGCCACGTCGCCCTCTACCGGGGGCTGGACCAGGACCTGTTCGGCCTGAAGCTCAGCTCGGTCGACCACCAGTACACCGAGATCGAGACCAGGTTCCTGACCGCCGACCAGCGCGACAAGCTGGCCAACGCCACCCAGGCGGGCAGCCGCGGCGAGGCCGAGAAGCAGGTCGACGCCCTGCGGGCGCAGGCCGCCGTCTGCAAGAAGCTCGCCGAGTCCAAGCAGGCCCCCGTCACCGAGGGCAGCACGCCGTCCGCCCCGCCGCTGACCGAGCAGGAGCAGCAGCTCGCCGCGTCCTGCGCGGCGCAGTAGGCCGCGGGCGAACCCGGGGGGTTTCACACAGGCATGAGCACCTTCGAGCAGAGCGGCTCCGCCGCGCCCGCGGGCCGGGGGCGGCGGCGCCGCCTCACCGATCCGGTCACCGTGGACGGCGCGCCGACCCCGCGGAACACCGAACTGCTGATGCTGGCCTTCGCGGTCGCCGTCCCGATGCTGGCGTACGCCAACGTCGGGCTAGCGATGGACGACAAACTGCCCGGCGACCTGCTGAAGTACGGGCTCGGCATGGGCACGCTGGCGGCCTTCGCGCACCTGGCGGTGCGCCGGTTCGCGCCGTACGCGGACCCGCTGCTGCTGCCGCTGGCCACGCTGCTGAACGGGCTCGGCGTGGTGATGATCTGGCGGCTCGACAAGGCCGGCAAGCTGCTCGCCAACAACTACCCGGCGGCCGGGAACCAGCTGATGTGGTCCGGGCTCGGGATCGCCTTCTTCATCGGCGTGGTGCTGCTGCTGAAGGACCACCGCATCCTGCAGCGCTACACCTACATCTCGATGGTGGTGGCGCTGGTGCTGCTCGCCGCGCCGGCCTTCTTCCCGTCCCGGGCCGAGGACTTCGGCGCGAAGATCTGGATCAGGTTCGGCTCGTTCTCGATCCAGCCCGGCGAGTTCGCCAAGATCATCCTGACGGTGTTCTTCGCCGGCTTCCTGATGGTCAAGAAGGACGCCCTGGCGCTGGCCAGCCGCAAGTTCATGGGCCTGTACCTGCCGCGCGGGCGCGACCTGGGCCCGATCATCGTGGTCTGGCTGCTGTCGATCCTGATCCTCGTCTTCGAGACCGACCTGGGCACCTCGTTCCTGTTCTTCGGCCTGTTCGTGGTGATGCTGTACGTCGCCACCGAGCGGACCAGCTGGATCGTCTTCGGTCTGCTGATGTCCTTCGGCGGCGCGGCGGTGGTGGCCACCTCCGAGCCGCACGTGAAGACCCGGATCAACGCCTGGCTGGACCCGATGGCCGCGTTCGGGCCGAACGCGCCGAAGCAGTCCTCGGAGCAGATCGGGCAGACCCTGATGTCGCTCGGCTCCGGCGGCACCGTCGGCACCGGGCTGGGGCAGGGCCGCAGCTGGCTGATCCAGTTCGCGGCGAAGAGCGACTTCATCCTCGGCTCGTTCGGCGAGGAGCTGGGCCTGACCGGCCTGATGGCGCTGTTCATGCTCTACGGGCTGGTGGTCCAGCGCGGCCTGCGGACGGCGCTGGCGGCCCGCGACCCGTTCGGCAAGCTGCTGGCGGTCGGCCTGAGCTCGGCGTTCGCGCTCCAGGTGTTCGTGGTCGCGGGCGGCGTCACCGGTCTGATCCCGCTGACCGGCATGACGATGCCGTTCCTGGCCCAGGGCGGTTCCTCGGTGGTGGCGAACTGGGCCCTGATCGCCGTCCTGATGAAGATCAGCGACACCGCGCGGCGCCCGGCCGTCGAACCCGCCGCCATCCCGGAACCGGCCGGGCCGGACCGCCGCGGACCGGCGGCCGGCCTCGGGGCACCGGACCAGAGCAGGGGAGCGTCCTCGTGAACAAGCCGATCCGCCGGGTGTCGATCTTCTGCCTGGTCCTGATCCTCGCCCTGCTGGTCCGGGTGAACTGGGTGCAGGGCGTCCAGGCGTCGGCCTGGGCGACCAACAGCCACAACGACCGGGTGAAGTACGACCGGTACGCCTACCCGCGCGGCAACATCATCGTCGGCGGCCAGGCCGTCACCAAGTCCGACTTCGTCAACGGCCTGCGCTACAAGTACAAGCGGGCCTGGGTGGACGGGGCGATGTACGCACCGGTCACCGGCTACTCCTCGCAGGCCTTCGACTCGACCCAGCTGGAGAAGCTGGAGGACGGCGTGCTGTCCGGCTCGGACTCCCGGCTGTTCTTCCGCAACACCCTGGACATGCTGACCGGCAAGCCCAAGCAGGGCGGCGACGTGGTCACCACCATCGACCCGAAGGTGCAGCGGGCCGGCTTCGAGGGCCTGGGCGACAAGAAGGGCGCGGCGGTGGCGATCGACCCGCGCACCGGGGCGATCCTGGGCCTGGTCTCCACCCCGTCCTACGACCCGACCACCTTCTCCGGCGGCGCCGACTCCGACGCCAAGGCGAAGGCCGCGCTGGACGCCGACCCGAACAAGCCGCTGCTCAACCGGGCGCTGCGGGAGACCTACCCGCCCGGTTCGACCTTCAAGCTGGTCACCGCGGCGACCGCGTTCGAGGCCGGCAAGTACCAGAACCCGACCGACACCACCGACACCCCGAACCCGTACGTCCTGCCGGGCACCAGCACCGAGCTGAAGAACTCCAGCGCCACCGAGCCCTGCCAGAACGCCACCGTGCAGGACGCGATGGACCTGTCCTGCAACACGGTGTTCGGCAAGATGGGCGCCGAGCTGGGCGGCGACAAGCTGCGCGCCCAGGCCGAGAAGTTCGGCTTCAACAACGACCAGGTGGACATCCCGATCCGGGCCTCGGCCAGCTTCTTCCCGAAGGGCTCGGCGCCCGACGGCACCGCGATGGACGCGATCGGCCAGCACGACACCCGGGCCACCCCGCTGCAGATGGCCATGGTCGCGGCGGCGATCTGCAACAACGGCTCGCTGATGCAGCCGTACCTGGTCGCCCAGGAGGGCTCGGCCGGGAACGTGATCTCCACCCACACCGAGCACCAGCTGTCCCAGGCGGTGTCCCCCGCCACCGCGCAGAAGCTGCAGCAGCTGATGGAGTCGGTGGTGCAGAACGGCACCGGCAAGAACGCGAAGATCCCGGGCGTGACGGTCGGCGGCAAGACCGGCACCGCGCAGCACGGCCAGGACAACTCGGGCCTGCCGTTCGCCTGGTTCGTCTCCTACGGCAAGACCGCGGACGGCAAGCAGGTCGCGGTCGCGGTGGTGGTCGAGGACGGCGCCGCCGAGCGCAACGAGATCACCGGCGGCGGCCTGGCCGCGCCGATCGCCAAGGCGATGATGCAGGCGTCGCTGGGGAAGTAGCGGCCGGTCGCATGCGTCACATTCCGGCCGCCGGTCCTCGATCGGTGGCCGGAATTGTCACAATGGGACGGTCCTGATCGGTACCGGTCTGGTCTCGGCCGCCGTCCTGCGCGGGGCCGCTCAGGTTCGCCCGGTAGCGTATCCGCCAGCAGCGGGTGTACCCGCAGCCCGAACCGCGGCCGGCACGGCCGCGGGGCCGGGGCCGTGAAACCACCGCGGCCGCGGCCGCGTCCAAGACAGAGCGTGCGGGGACACCTACGTCACATCCTCACCGGCCGGTGGGGGAGAGGGTCGGAGATATGGAAGAGCCTCGTCGTCTAGGCGGCAGGTACGAGCTCGGCGGCGTCCTCGGACGCGGTGGCATGGCCGAGGTGTACCTCGCCCACGACACCCGGCTCGGCCGTACGGTCGCGGTGAAGACCCTCCGCACCGACATGGCCCGCGACCCGTCGTTCCAGGCCCGGTTCCGCCGCGAGGCGCAGTCCGCGGCCTCGCTGAACCACCCGGCCATCGTCGCGGTCTACGACACCGGCGAGGACTACATCGACGGGATCTCCATCCCGTACATCGTCATGGAGTACGTCGAGGGCTCCACCCTGCGCGAACTGCTGCACACCGGGCGGCGGCTGCTGCCCGAGCGGGCGCTGGAGATGACCATCGGCATCCTGCAGGCGCTGGAGTACTCGCACCGGGCCGGCATCGTGCACCGCGACATCAAGCCCGCCAACGTCATGCTGACCCGGCAGGGCAACGTCAAGGTGATGGACTTCGGCATCGCCCGCGCCATGGGCGACGCCGGCATGACGATGACCCAGACCTCCGCGGTCATCGGCACCGCCCAGTACCTCTCCCCCGAGCAGGCCAAGGGCGAGACCGTCGACGCCCGCTCCGACCTGTACTCCACCGGCTGCCTGCTGTACGAACTCCTCACCGTGCGACCGCCGTTCATCGGCGACTCACCGGTCGCGGTGGCCTACCAGCACGTCCGCGAGGAGGCCGCCCCGCCGTCCGCGTACGACCCGGAGATCCGCCCGGAGATCGACGCGATCGTACTGAAGGCGCTGGCCAAGGAGCGCGACTACCGCTACCAGTCCGCCGACGAGATGCGCGACGACATCGAGCGCTTCCTCGACGGCCTGCCGGTGGCCGCCGCCCAGCAGGCCGCCTACGGCATGGGCGCGGCCGGCTACGGCTACGACCAGGGCGGCCACCAGTACGACCCGTACGGCCAGACCAACGTGCTGCCGCAGCAGGGCGGCGTCCCGACCGCGATGATGCAGCCGGCCGGTGGCCCGCAGCAGGGCTACGGCGGCTACGACGACGGCCGGGGCGGCTACGAGGACGAGCGCGAGGAGCGCGGCAGCCGGCGGCGCGAGGACCCCCCGAAGAAGAACAACACCTCCTGGATCGTCCTGGCCGTCGCGGCGGTGCTGGTCCTGGTCGGCGCCTTCTTCGTGGTGCAGGCCATGGTGAAGACCAACACCGGCGGCGGCAAGGTCGCGGTGCCGAACCTGGTCGGCAAGACGCTGGCCGACGCACAGGCCGCGGCGAAGGCGCAGAACCCGGACCTGACGGTGGTCGCGGGCGACCCGGTGCAGTGCCCGGACGTGAAGGTCCAGAAGGACCAGGTCTGCACCCAGGATCCGGCCGTCGGCACCGAGGTCGCCACCAAGAGCAAGATCACCGTGCACCTGTCCTCCGGCCCCACCCAGGCCGACGTCCCCGACGTCACCGGCCAGACCAAGGACGCCGCCACGGCGGCCCTGAAGGGCAAGGGCTTCGAGGTCGTCGTCAACTACGCCAACGACGACAAGGTCGAGCAGGACAAGGTCATCTCGCAGAACCCGACCGGCAAGGCCGCCGCGGGCGCCACCGTCACGCTGAGCGTCTCCTCCGGCCAGCAGAAGGTCTCCGTCCCGAACGTGATCGGCCAGGCCCAGGACAACGCCAGCCAGGTGCTGAACGACGCCGGCTTCACCCCCGTGGTGAAGACCCAGACCGTCACCGACAGCACCAAGGTGGGCCAGGTCCTCGACCAGACCCCGAAGACCGGCCAGTTCAAGAAGGGCACCTCGGTCACCCTCACGGTCGGCAAGATGGCCGACAAGGCGACGGTGCCGATCACCGCGGGCCGCACCTACAAGCAGGTCTTCGCCGACCTGCAGCAGCGCGGCCTCACCCCGCAGGTGGTGGCCGGCCCGCAGGACGAGAACGCGGTCGTGATCCAGAGCGACCCGCCGTCCGGCACCCAGGTCGACCCGGCCACCGTCATCCGGCTGTGGACCAGGCCCGGCGAGAAGACCACGCCGCCCACCGGCGGCAACTGACCGGGGATCAACGCCGAGGGGCCGCACCGTTCGTGACGAATGGTGCGGCCCCTCGGCGTTGACGGGCCCGCGGACCGACGGGGCGTCAGCGCAGCTCGGCCGGCGGGGTGCGCCGCGCGTCCACCGGGTCGACCCGGACCAGCTGCGCCCACACCGCCATCCGGTAGCGGGAGGTGTACACCGGCGTGCAGGTGGTCAGCGTCAGGTAGCGGCCCGGGCCGGTGAACGGCGAGCCCTGCGGGACGGGGGCGACCACGCCCACGTTGAACTTGGAGGTCTGCGGCAGCGTCCCGGCGACCTTGTAGACGTACCAGGCGTCCTTGGTCTCCACCACCACCGGGTCGCCGGCCGCCAGCTTGTCCAGGTCGTGGAACTTGGCGCCGTGGCCGTCCCGGTGCGCGGCGAGCGTGAAGTTGCCCTGCGCGTCCCAGGGCATCGCGGAGCGGTACGGCTCCTCGTACACCCCGGCCACGCCCTCGTTCAGCACCTCCGGCGCGGTGCCCATCTTGATCATTATCTGGTTGCCCCGGCCGAGCGCCGGGACGTGCAGGAAGCCCACCCCGTCCCCGGGCGCGTACACCGGCGCGGCGGGCGTGCTCCCCCCGCCGCCCCCGGGCGGCGCCGACGGGGCCGTCCAGGTCTGCCGGAGCCGGTCCCCGGCCTGCCCGGCGGAGCGGTCCGCCACCACGTCCGTCCACCAGAGCGAGTAGGCGACGAACAGGCCCATCAGCAGCCCGAGCGTGATCAGCAGCTCGCCCGTCACCCCCAGGACCGCCGCGAACCGCCCGCGCTTCGGCTTGCCGTGCCGTTTCCCCATGCTGTGCCGTGCCTCGCTGCTCAGTTCTGCCCCGCCAGCGCCTCGGGCCGGCCTTGGCTCCGCGGCCGTTCCTCGACCATCTTGCCAAAGACGATCAACCGCGAGGTGGCGCTGTACTCCGGGGTGCAGGTGGTCATCGTCAGGTAGCGGCCGGGCCCGGTGAAGGGGGAGCCCTTCGGCACGGGCTTCAGCACCGCCACGTTGGTCGGCGGCGTCACCGGGATGCCGCCCACCACCTCGTAGGTGTAGTACGCCGTCGCGGTCTCCACCACGACCTTGTCGCCCGGCACCAGCCTGGTGATGTACCGGAACGGCTCGCCGTGCGTGGTGCGGTGCGCGGCCACCGCGAAGTTCCCGCTCGGGTCGGACGGCATCGCGGTGCCCGCGTAGTGGCCCACCAGGCCCTTGTCGAGCACCTGCTGCTTGTTGGTGCCCTCGGCGATCGGGTACCGCAGGCCGAGCTTCGGGATGTGGATGAGGGCGAAGCCCTGCCCGGGCTCGAACGCGGTCTGCGGCGCCGCCGTCGCCCCGCCGCCGGATGCCCCGGCCGGGCCGGTCTGCGGCTGCGCCCACTGCTGCTCCAGCCGCTTGCCGGCCGCGTCGGCGGCCTGGTCGGCCTGCAGGTTGGTCCACCACAGCTGGTAGGAGACGAACAGCAGCAGGACCAGGCCGAGGGTGATGAACCACTCCCCCACCAGCCGGGCCGCCCGCACCCGGCGCCGCTCCTTGGGCCGCGGCGGGCGCGGCCCGGCGGCCCGCCCGACCGCCCGGCGCCGCCCGGTGCCCGGCTTCAGCCCGACCCGGCGCCCTCCCCCGCCGTCCTCCGGCTGCCCGCCGCCGCTCGGCTCCCCGCCCCGGCCGGACGGCGGCTCCGCGGCCGCGGCGGGCAGCCGGAGCCGCAGGGTCTGCTCGACGAGTTGCTCGCCCGGCGACACGTAGACGCTCCAGTCGTCCGGATCGCCGAGCTCTCCGGAGACGCCCCCCTCCGGGCGCACGGCCGTCACGCGGTCAGCTCCGGCCGATGACCGGTGCGAGGCCCGCCGAGCGCCCCACCGCCTCCGGGAAGCCGCACTCGGCGAGCCAGTTGGCCAACATCCGGTGGCCGCCCTCGGTGAGCACCGACTCGGGGTGGAACTGCACGCCCTCGACCGGGAGTTCACGGTGCCTCAGCCCCATGATGACGCCGCTGTCGGTGCGCGAGGTGACCAACAGCTCGGCGGGCACCGTCTCCGGCGCCACCGCCAGCGAGTGGTAGCGGGTCGCGGTCAGCGGCGAGGGCAGCCCCTCGAACACCCCGCCGTCCTCGTGCAGCACCGGCGAGGTCTTGCCGTGCAGCAGCTCGGGGGCCCGGCCGACCACCGCCCCGTAGGCCACCGCGATCGACTGCAGGCCCAGGCAGACCCCGAACACCGGCAGGCCGATCCGCGCGCAGTGGTGCACCATCTCCACGCACACCCCGGCCTCCTCGGGCGTGCCGGGCCCGGGGGAGAGCAGCACCCCGTCGTAGCCCTGCTCGCCGTCCCGGAGCCGGGCGTCGGCCACCGCCAGCTCGTCGTTGCGGACCACCTCGCAGACCGCGCCCAACTGGTACAGGTACTGGACGAGGTTGAAGACGAAGCTGTCGTAGTTGTCGACCACGAGGATGCGGGGCGGGCGGCCGGCGGGGGTCATCGCTACTCCTGGGATGCGGGTGCTTCGGGGGCGGGGCACGGACGGGACGGACCGGTTCAGCCGCCCGCGCCCTGATCCACCGTCACGTTCCCGAAGGGGAGCAGCGGCTCGGCCCACGGGAAGACGTACTGGAACAGGACGTAGACCACCCCGAGGACGAGCAGCAGCGCGACCAGCGCACGCACCGGCGCGGGGCCCGGGAGATGCCGCCAGATCCAGCCGTACATGGTGCTCCTCGGTGTTTCGGGTCTGCCCAAGCGTAGACGCCCCGACGCCCGGCCCAGGAGGGGATCCGGGCAACGGGACGCCCCCGGCGCGCTACTGGGCGGCGGCCGCCCGCAGATCGGCCGATCCGGCGTACCCCGGCAGGTTCAGCTCGCCGTTCTCCTGGACCTTCCAGCCCAGCCCGTAGGCGGCCACGTAGCCCAGGTAGTTGCGGATGGTCGGGTCGCCGTCGACCGCGGCGCGCAGCGCCTCGGTCCGCCCCACCGCGCGGATCACGTAGGGCGGCGAGTAGACCCGGCCCTGCAGCAGCAGGGTGTTGCCGACGCAGCGCACCGCGCTGGTGGAGATCAGCCGCTGGTCCATCACCTGGACGCCCTCGGCGCCGCCCCGCCAGAGGGCGTTCACCACGGCCTGGATGTCCTGCTGGTGGATCACCAGGTCGTTCACCCCGGGCGCGGGCACCCCGGGGATGCGCGCGGTGGCGTTCGGCGGGGCGTCGTCCAGCGTGATCGTCATTCCGGGCCCGCGCAGCGGCTCCAGCCCCGCGGCCGACCGCAGCGCGGCCAGCCGGGCGGCGTCGTCCGGGCTCTGCCCCTGCTGCCGGGCCAGCCGGTCGGCCCGGGCCTGGTCGTCGGCGACCCGCGCCTCCAGCTCCTGGTTCTCGGTGGAGCGCTGCCGTATCACGTCGCTCAGCTTGAGCAGCGAGTTGTCGGTGCGCAGATCGGTGCCGCGGGCGGTCTCCGCGCTCACGTAGAAGAGCAGCCCGGCGAGCGCGAAGACGGTGCAGGTCAGGGCACGTCCGACAATTCGCCCTCGGCGCGGGCGCGGAGCCGGGGCGACGGAAGAAATCGTGGAATCAGGCACCGTACCCTTATCTCCTCAAGACCCGGCGAGCCACTACGCTAACGGACGCCGGTGGCATGTGCGGAGCACCAACCGCACGGACCGGCCCCTTCGCCGCCCGCCCCACGCTGACCCACCTGCGCGGTCCCAGCGCATCGACAGGAGAGCCCCTCGTGCCGAAGTCTCGACTCCGCAAGAAGGCCGACTACACGCCGCCGAGCACCGCGACGGCCGTGAAGATCAGTTCCGGCCGGAGCTGGGTGGCCCCGCTGATGCTGGTGCTGTTCCTGATCGGCCTGGTCTGGATCGTCACCTACTACGTGACCAGCAGCGACTGGCCGGTCCACAGCTGGGGCAACTGGAACATCCTGGTCGGCTTCGGCTTCATCGCCGCGGGCTTCGGCGTCTCCACCCAGTGGAAGTGAGACCGGCGCCGCCCAGCCGGCGGCTCCCGGTCCCGCTCCTCCGCGTCACCCGCACCGCTCCGGCCACCGCGCGCCGGGGCGGTGTTCGTCATGCCCCGACCGCCCCGGCCCGCCCGCGCTCCGCGCGTCCCGAACGTTTATCCACAGGGTTGTCCACACTGGGGAAAACTCCGCCCAGCCTGTGGATAACTCGCAACGTGGCAGCATAACGCGCGTAGAGCGGGAAAATCCAATCGGCCGCCCACCCACCTCGCCCACCGGCTGTGGACAACCGCGGCCGCCGACCGGCGTCCCGCCCCCGGCCCGGCTCACCCCGGCAGGCGCGCCGTCCCGAGCAGCATCAGCACCAGCGAGAGCGCCAGCACCCCCGCCACCGTCAACCCCTGCACCAGGTTCCGGTGCGCCCGTGGGGCGTACATCAGCCCCGCCCCGGTGACGAGGCCCGCCACCAGGCCACCGACGTGCGCCCGCCAGTCGATGTTGATGACGTCGCCATGCAGCGAGAAGGTGAAGACCAGGTTCACCACCAGCAGGGCGATCACCGGCTGCATCGGCGTCCCGGTCACCTTGAACAGCACCGCGGTGGCACCCATCAGCCCGTAGATCGCCCCGGAGGCGCCCACCGAGCGCAGGTCCGCACCGACCAGCAGGTAGGCCAGCGCGTTGCCCGCGATGCCCGACACCAGGTACAGGCCGAGGTAGCGCAGCCGCCCCAGCACCCGTTCCAGCTGGGGGCCGAGCACCCAGAGCGAGAACATGTTCATCACCAGGTGCAGCAGGCCGGCGTGCACGAACATCGCCGACACCAGCCGGTACCACTCGTCCGGCCCGGCGGCGAGGCCTTCCCGCGCCCCCGAGGAGTCCGCCCTGCTCCACAGCTCCAGACGACCGGCCTGCAGGCCGTCGGCGAAGTACTCGGTGTACAGGAACACCAGCACGTTGAGGCCGATCAGCACCTTGGTGACCAGCGCCCCGTCGCCGAGCGCCAGCAGCCCGCGGGCGGTGGTCCGGGGCGGCTGCGGCGGGTACTGCTGCCGCGCGGCCTCCCCGTGCACGCACTCGGGGCACTGGAAGCCCACCGCGGCGGGCACCATGCACTCCGGGCAGACCGGCCGCCCGCAGCGGGTGCAGGACACCCCGGCCTCCCGCTCCGGGTGCCGGTGGCAGCGGGCCGGCCCGCTCCCCCGCTCCCGGCAGTCCGTCGGCGTCGGCCCCACGGGCTCCTCCGGATGCATCGCCGCAGTCCCTCCTCGAACAGCCTCGAACAGCACGGTCCCGGCGCCGCCGCCGTGCGAACACGGGGCACCACCGGGACCGCCCAGGCTACTGCGCGCCGGAGCGCGCGGGGCCGCCCGCGGGCGGCGGGGGCCGGAATCAGCCGCCCGAGACGACGACCGACTCGATCACCACGTCGTTGACCGGGCGGTCGTACGGCTTGGTAGTGGCGGTGGTGGCGATCTCGTCGACGACCTTCTGGCTGGCCGCGTCCACGACCTCGCCGAAGATGGTGTGCTTGCGGGTCAGCCAGCTGGTCGGGGCGACCGTGATGAAGAACTGCGAACCGTTGGTGCCCGGGCCCGCGTTGGCCATCGCCAGCAGGTACGGCTTGGTGAAGGCGAGGTCCGGGTGGAACTCGTCGGCGAACTTGTAGCCCGGGCCGCCGGTGCCGTTGCCCAGCGGGTCGCCGCCCTGGATCATGAAGCCCTCGATCACCCGGTGGAACACCGTGCCGTCGTACAGCGGCTTGGCGGCCACCTCGCCGGTCTCCGGGTTCTTCCACTCGCGGGTGCCCTGGGCCAGCTCCACGAAGTTGGCGACGGTCTTGGGGGCGTGGTTCGGGAAGAGCTCGACCACGATGTCGCCGCGGTTGGTCTTCAGGGTGGCGGTGAGTGCCTCGGCCACGGGAGTACCTTCCTGTCTCTTTGAGCTGACTATCCGAAGAATGATCCCACGGAGATCGCGGACGGCTCAGCCGAAGGTGCCCGGCGGCCGGGCGACAGGCATGATCTCCTACCAGGTGGAAAAGTGCATAGCGGACACCCACCGGAGACCCGCCGACAAGGAGAAGCCCGTGAGCCGTACGGACACCGCGCGCGAGACCGCCGGACGGGCGAAGGACGCCGTGGCGCCCTACGCCGCCTCCGCCAAGGACGCCGCCCTGCACTACGCCGAGGAGGCCAAGCAGGTGCTCGGCCCCCGGCTGGAGGCGCTCGGCCCGAAGGCCGCGGCCGCCGGGGCACAGGCCAGGGCCGGCGCCGGTCAGGCCGCGCAGACCGCCCGGGTGCAGTACGCCAAGCACCTCGCCCCGCACCTGGAGCACGCCTTCTTCAGCCTCCCCCCGGACACCCAGAAGGCCGCGCTGAAGGCCGTCCACCGGGCCCAGGAGGCCGCGCTCGCCGCCAAGCTCTCGGCCGGCCAGGCCGCCGGGCAGGCCCGCAGCACGGTGGTGCCCAAGGTCGCCGAGACCTTCCAGGCCGCCAAGGAGACCGTGACCCCGCTGGCCCAGGAGGCGCAGACCCGCGGCGCCGCCGCGATCACCGCCCTGCACGGCAACGTCACCGCCGCCGAGATCGGCGGGCTGGCCGCGAAGAACGCCCGGAAGCAGCACCGCAGCGGCTGGACCACCGGCCTCGCGGTGACCGGCGCACTGGCAATCGGCGCCGGCGTGCTGGCCTGGCAGTGGTACCGCAAGCAGAACAACCCCGACTGGCTGACCGAGCCCCCGATGCCCGCCACCACCCCGGCCCCGACCCCGCCGCCGGCCGCCGCCCCGGCCCCGGCGGTCCCCGACGCCCCCGTCGGCGGCGCCGCGCTCAACGGATCGACGCCCCACGAGGACCAGGACGACGCCGCCCACCCGGCCGACGACCGGCCCAAGCCGCACGACCCGCGCAAGCCGCACTGAACCCGGCCGAACCCCTCGGGACGGCCCGGCGGCAGACGACGACACCCCCGATCGCGGAACGCGATCGGGGGTGTCGTGTTTGTGGAGCCTAGGGGAGTCGAACCCCTGACATCTGCCATGCAAAGACAGCGCTCTACCAACTGAGCTAAGGCCCCGAGCAACGGGGACCAGCCTACCCGCTCACGGGCGACGCCCCGCGCGGGTTTCGGACCGGCCGCGGCCCGTGCTCCGCCGGCCGGCCCGAGAGGGCTTTCGTCCGACGGCTCAGCGGCCGGCGGGGACCGGGTCGGTGGCCTCGGTCCACAGGTCCTGCTCGGCGCGGTCCGCCTGGACCTGACGGTAGACAAAGAAGCCGCCGAGGGCGACCAGGGCGACCAGGAGGAGCTTCTTCACCGCGGGACCTCGTCCTTCTTGCTTGCTTGGATGGGGAGCACGAACCAGCGGTCAGGCTGCAGACCGCCCTGGGGCCGATGATACACACCGGTAACCGGTTCAAGAGCGGCCCCCGCCACCGCCAACCGGCCGATCCGCCACCGTCTTTGACGCTCCCCCACCAGTAGGATCGTCCGACCCCGGGCCGACCGGGCGCCTCACCGCGACCCCGCCCACCAGGTCCACCGTCGACAACGCCCCCGGGCCGGCCCGCCCGACCCGGGGGCGCCGCTACCGGCTAGCCGCGACGGCGCCGGCGCCCGCGCAGCTGCGCGACGTCCCGCCGGATCGCCCGGACGTCCTCGGCCAGGTCGTCGATCCGCGACTCCTGCCGGGAGACCCGCTCACCGATCGCCGCGATCAGCGCTCCCTGGACGTCCAGCCGCCGCTCGATCGACCCCACCGGGGCCACCGGGTCGGCCCGCCCCGCCGGGTACTCGTCCCACCGCAGCTCGCTCCACCGCCGCCACGGCCGGACCTGGAACTCCTGCACCACCGGCGGCTCCGCCACCGGCCGCGCCGCCGCCTCCACGACGTCCAGCAGTCGGCCGCGCACCCGCCGCGCGACCTCGCTGGCCCGCAGCAGCATCGCCACGTTCAGCACGGCCCGCCGGGAGTACAGCGCGATGCCGTTGCCGCCGCCCTGCGGGCGGCCGATCCGGTTATCCACAGGGGACACGAACGAATCGGTGCCCAGCGACGCCCGAAATCCCCCGTCCAGGTCGCTGACCTGCGAGAGTGACACGTTGTCACTCTGGCCTGCGGGGTTTTTCACGGGCTTGAAAACGGTGAATCCGTTGCTCTCCAGCTCCAGGCGGTGGCGGCGGGCCATCTTCCGGAGGGTCTGCTCGCCGACCTCGAAGTAGTCGGCGACCATCCGCGTGGTGGCGTGCAGCCCGTCGGGCAGCAGGACGAGCGCCTTGACCTGGTCGAGGACCTCGGTGCGCTCGCACAGGCCGCTGCGGAGCGTCCTGGATTCGAGCAGCGCGGCTTCCATGGACATGGGTGTGCCTCACAGGGTGAAAGAAGACATGACGTGGGAACCGCCCTGTCGCCCGGGGCGGGCGGGGCCGGATCATCCGCCGGCCGGAGCAGAGGTCGCGCTACGTCCCACGTCACCCAATGACCGGGACTGTCGCCCGGCTATCCCCGATTTCACGTCAGTTTCGAGTCGGCTCACCCTGTGTTGCCTCTGCGCACCCGGTCCAACGACCGCCACCGGCACGGGGTTACGGGCCAAACACGTCGAAGGCCCCGATCACCAGGTGATCGGGGCCTTCGCGCCGGTGGGCCTAACAGGACTTGAACCTGTGGCCTCTTCCTTATCAGGGAAGCGCTCTAACCGTCTGAGCTATAGGCCCTTGCCGCACTGAAAGATTAGCGGACCGACGGCCGATCTCCCAAATCCGTATCCCGGGCCCCCTCCGGACGGCCCTGCTCAGCGGCCCCGGCGAGCCACTCGGCCCGGGTCGCGGGGAGGCCGGAGGCTCCGGCGGGGGTGGGGCGGACGGCCAGGACCTGGTTGACGCCGATGTGGTTCTGCTCGAAGGCGACGGCGGAGGCGGCCATGTAGAGGCGCCAGACCCGGGCCCGGCCGCGGCCCGCCAGCGCGACGGCCTCCGGCCAGTGCGCCTCCAGGTTGGCGACCCACTCGCGCAGGGTGCGGCCGTAGTGCTCGCGCAGCGCCTCGACGTCGCGGACCTCGAAGCCGGCCTCCTCCAGCCGGGCGACGGTGCTGCCGACCGGGGAGAGTTCGCCGTCGGGGAAGACGTAGCGGTCGATGAAGGGGGAGAGCCGGTAGGTCTCGCCGGGCGGGAGCGGGCGGCGGGCGATCTGGTGGTTCAGCAGGCGGCCGCCGGGAGCCAGCAGCCCGTACAGCCGGCGGGCGTAGACCAGGTACTGGGCGGAGCCGACGTGCTCGGCCATGCCGATGCTGGAGACGGCGTCGAACGGGCCGTCGGGGATCTCCCGGTAGTCCTGGAGCCGGATCTCCACCCGGTCGGCCAGACCGGCCGCGGCGACCCGCTCGCGGGCCAGCGCGACCTGCTCGGCGGAGATGGAGACGCCGACCGCCCGGACGCCGTAGTGGCGGGCCGCGTGCAGGACCAGCGAGCCCCAGCCGCAGCCGACGTCCAGCAGGCGCGTGCCGGGGCGGAGGCCGAGCTTGCGGCAGACCAGGTCGAGCTTGGCGGTCTGGGCGTCCTCCAGGCTCCTGCCGCCGGGCTCCCAGTAGGCGCAGGAGTAGACCAGGGTGGGACCGAGGACGAGCCGGTAGAAGTCGTTGCCGACGTCGTAGTGGTGGCTGATCGCGGCGCGGTCCCGGCGGCGGCTGTGGCTGGCGCCGCGGCGGTGGCGGACCTCCTCCGGCGGGGGCGTGGGCCGCGGGCCGATCGCGCCCTGGCGCAGCCCGGCGGCGAGCAGGCGGCGGCCGGGGGCGCCGAGGTACTGGCGGGGGCCGATCCGGCTGCCGCGGTGCTCCGGGTCCTCGGCGAAGGCGGTGACGGCGCCCAGCAGTTCGTACAGGTCGGTGTCGGCGGCGGGTTCGAGGTCGCCGGCCACGTAGGCCCGGGCGAGGCCGAGCTCGCCGGGGGACCAGAACAGGTGGCGCAGCGCGCGGCGGTTGCGCAGCACCACGGTGGGGGCGCCGGGCGGGCCGGCCGGGGCGCCGTCCCGGAGGCGGACCCGGACCGGGAGCCGGCGGCCGATCAGGCCCTCCAGCGCGTCGACGAGTTGCTGTGCGTCCTGTGCTGCCATCGCGGACCTCCGGCCGACCGTTCCGCCGGGGCCGCCGGTGGCCGCCCTGCTGCGGCCGGACGGGCCCCGTGCCCGTTTCCCGCCCTCCATTTGTCCACGGCGGGCGGTGCGCCTCCTCCCGGCGCGCCGCCCGGTCACCCGATTGCCCGGGGACGGCAACGGGCCCCGCAGGCTTCAACAGCCTCCGGGGCCCGGGGAATTCCGCTCCGCTGACGTTCCGTCAGGGGTGGCCGGTCAGTCCTCCTCGGCGAGGGTCAGCTCGATGCCGCCGGTGAAGCCGGCCGCCGAGTTGTAGATGAACGCGGCCAGCGTGCACAGGGCGGTCATCAGGACCACGTCGACCACCGCGATCAGGGTGGTGAACAGCATGACCTTGCCGAACCCGATGTAGTCCATCAGGTTGAAGGCGCCGGAGCTGTCGGTGCCGGTGATGTCCTTGAAGGTGCTGGTCAGCGAGTCGAAGACGCCGAGGCCGTCCAGGGTCATCCAGAGCACGGCGGCGGCCACGATCACGATCACGCCGATGGCCAGCGAGAGCAGGAAGCTGACCTTCATCACCGACCACGGGTCGGCCTTGACCACCCGCAGCCGGGCCTTGCGGGTCCGGCCGGTGCCCGCGGCCGGAGTACCGCCGCCGGGGCGGCGGGCCGGGCCCTGCCCCTGGCCGGGGCTGCCGGCACCGGTGGTGCGGGTGCCGCGCGGCGGGGTGGGCTGGCCCTTGGTGTAGGTGGTCGGGGTGGAGAAGCCGCCGCCGGCCGTGGGCGGGGCGCTCGGCGGCGGGGGCGGGGTCTGGCCGCCGTAGCCCTGTTGGCCGCCGGCCTGGCCGACCGGGGGCATCACCGAGGTGGACGAGGCCGGGTGCTCGGCCGGGCGCTGCGGTGTGCCGTACGGCACACCGCCCTGGCCGCCCGACACGCCGCCCGTGGCACCTCCAGCACCCGTGGCTCCGCTCACCGTGGTCCTCCCGAACCGTTCGCCAGGTCGGCCGCACCGCCCTGGACCGTGTTGTGCTCCTGCTCCGCCTGCCCCGGTGGCCTGCGGTCACCCGGGCCGCCCGCTCCGCCCCGCGGTGGGCGGGGCGGAGCGGGCGGCCCGGTCGGCGTCCTGGGATCAGCCCTGGTCGGGCGTGCCGTCCGCCGCCTGCTCGGTAGTGGTCGCGGACTCCGCCGCCTCGGCGTCGTCCGTGCCCTCCTCCTCGTCGGCCTCCGCGTTGCGGGCCATGCCCACCACCGCGTCGCGCTTTCCGAGGTTGATCAGTTGGACGCCCATCGTGTCACGTCCGGTTTCACGGACTTCCGAAACCCTGGTCCGGATCACGCCGCCGGAGAGCGTGATGGCCATGATCTCGTCGGTCTCCTCGACCACCAGGGCGCCGACCAGCGAGCCCCGGCCCTCGACGATCTTCGCCGCCTTGATGCCGAAGCCGCCGCGTCCCTGGACACGGTACTCGTCGACCGAGGTGCGCTTGGCGTAGCCGCCGTCGGTGGCCGTGAACACGAAGGTGCTCGGCCGGACGACGTTCATCGAGAGCAGTTCGTCGTCCTCGCGGAAGGCCATGCCCTTGACGCCGGAGGTGGCCCGGCTCATCGGGCGGAGCGCCTCGTCGGTGGCCTTGAACCGGATCGACTGGGCCTTCCGGGAGATCAGCAGCAGGTCGTCCTCGGCGGAGACCAGCTCGGCGCCGATCAGCTCGTCGTCCCGGCCCTCCTCGTCCTGGCGCAGGTTGATCGCGATCAGGCCGCCGGAGCGCGGGGAGTCGTAGTCCTTGAGCGGGGTCTTCTTGACCAGGCCGCCGCGGGTGGCGAGGACCAGGTACGGCTTGTCCTCGTAGGTGCGGACGGCCATCACCTGGGTGATGTGCTCCTCCGGCTGGAAGGCGAGCAGGTTGGCGACGTGCTGGCCGCGGGCGTCGCGCCCGGCGTCCGGCAGCTCGTAGCCCTTGGCCCGGTAGACCCGGCCCTTGTTGGTGAAGAACAGGATCCAGTTGTGGGTGGTGGTCACGAAGAAGTGGTCGACGATGTCGTCCTGCTTCAGCTGCGCGCCGCGCACGCCCTTGCCGCCGCGCTTCTGCGAGCGGTAGAGGTCGGAGCGGGTGCGCTTGACGTAGCCGCCGCGGGTGATGGTGACCACGATGTCCTCCTCGGCGATGAGGTCCTCGATCGAGAGGTCGCCGTCGGAGGGGATCAGGGTGGAGCGCCGCTCGTCGCCGTACTTCTCGACGATCGCGGTGAGCTCCTCGGAGACGATCTCGCGCTGCCGGGAGGGCGAGGCGAGGATCGCGTTGTACTCGTTGATCTTGGCCTGGAGCTCGTCGTGCTCGCTGAGGATGCGGGCGCTCTCCAGGGCGGCGAGGCGGCGCAGCTGCATCTCGAGGATCGCGTTGGCCTGCAGCTCGTCGATGGCGAGCAGCTGCATCAGGCCGGTGCGGGCGGCGTCGGCGCTCTCCGAGGCGCGGATCAGCGCGATCACCGCGTCGATCTGGTCGAGCGCCTTGAGCAGGGCGCGCAGGATGTGCGCGCGCTCCTCGGCCTTGCGCAGCCGGAAGGTGGTCCGGCGGACGATGACCTCGATCTGGTGGGCGACCCAGTGCCGGATGAAGGCGTCCAGCGAGAGGGTGCGCGGCACGCCGTCGACCAGGGCGAGCATGTTGGCGCCGAAGTTGGTCTGCAGGTCGGTGTGCTTGTACAGGTTGTTGAGCACGACCTTGGCGACCGCGTCCCGCTTGAGCACGATGACCAGGCGCTGGCCGGTGCGCGAGGAGGACTCGTCGCGGACGTCGGCGATGCCGGCGATCCGGCCGTCCTTGACCAGGTCGGCGATCTTGAGGGCCAGGTTGTCCGGGTTGACCTGGTACGGCAGCTCGGTGATCACCAGGCACTGGCGGCCCTGGATCTCCTCGACCTCGACCACCGCGCGCATGGTGATCGAGCCGCGCCCGGTGCGGTAGGCGTCCTCGATGCCTCGGCGGCCGACGATCAGCGCGCCGGTCGGGAAGTCGGGGGCCTTGATCCGCTCGATCAGGGCTTCCAGCAGCTCCTCGTTGGACGCCTCGGGGTGCTCCAGCGCCCAGAGCGCGCCGGAGGCGACCTCGCGCAGGTTGTGCGGCGGGATGTTGGTGGCCATGCCGACCGCGATGCCGGTGGCGCCGTTGATCAGCAGGTTGGGGATGCGCGCGGGCAGGACGGTCGGCTCCTGCTGCCGGCCGTCGTAGTTGGCGGCGAAGTCGACGGTCTCCTCGTCGATGTCGCGCATCATCTCCATCGCCAGCGGCATCATCTTGCACTCGGTGTAGCGCATCGCCGCGGCCGGGTCGTTGCCCGGGGAGCCGAAGTTGCCGTTGCCGTCGACCAGCGGCATCCGCATCGACCAGGTCTGGGCGAGTCGGACCAGGGTGTCGTAGATGGAGGTGTCGCCGTGCGGGTGGTAGTTGCCCATCACGTCGCCGACCACGCGGGCGCACTTGTAGTAGCCCTTCTCGGGCCGGTAGCCGCCGTCGTACATCGCGTAGAGCACGCGCCGGTGCACCGGCTTGAGGCCGTCGCGGACCTCGGGCAGCGCGCGCGACACGATGACGCTCATCGCGTAGTCGAGGTAGGAGCGCTGCATCTCGGTCTCGAGCTCGATCAGCTCGACCCGGCCGGCACTCTGGTCGGTGGTGGTGATGGTGCTGTCCTCGGGCTGCTCGCCGCCGTCCGGACGGTTGTCGTCGACCACTGGTGGTCAGTTTCCTTTCAACGATCCTTGACGGGACGTCAGACGTCCAGGAAGCGGACGTCCTTCGCGTTGCGCTGGATGAAGGAGCGGCGGGCCTCGACGTCCTCGCCCATCAGGACGGAGAACAGGTCGTCGGCGCGGGCGGCGTCCTCCAGGGTGACCTGGAGCAGCAGGCGGTGCGCGGCGTCCATGGTGGTGACGCGCAGCTCCTCGGCGTTCATCTCGCCGAGGCCCTTGAAGCGCTGGATCGCGTCGTCCTTGGGCAGCCGGCGGCCGCTCTCCACCCCGGCGGCGATCAGCGCGTCGCGCTCGCGGTCGGAGTAGGCGTACTCGAACTCGTCCCGGCCCCACTTGATCTTGTACAGCGGGGGCATCGCCAGGTAGACGTACCCGGCCTCGACCAGCGGCCGCATGAAGCGGAACAGCAGGGTCAGCAGCAGGGTGCGGATGTGCTGTCCGTCGACGTCGGCGTCGGCCATCAGGACGATCTTGTGATAGCGCAGCTTCTCGGCGTCGTAGTCCTCCTGGATGCCGCAGCCGAAGGCCGAGATCAGCGCCTGGACCTCGGTGTTCTGCAGCACCTTGTCGATCCGGGCCTTCTCGACGTTCAGGATCTTGCCGCGGATCGGGAGGATCGCCTGGGTGCGCGGGTCGCGGCCCTGCTTGGCGGAGCCGCCGGCCGAGTCGCCCTCGACGATGAAGATCTCGCACTCGGCCGGGTCCTTGGACTGGCAGTCCGAGAGCTTGCCGGGCAGCGAGGCGGACTCCAGCAGGCCCTTGCGCCGGGTCAGGTCGCGGGCCTTGCGGGCGGCGACCCGGGCGCTGGCGGCCTGGATGGACTTGCGGATGATGTCCGCGGCCTCGGTGGGGTTGCGGTCCAGCCAGTCGGCCAGGTGCTCGTTGACCACCTTCTGGACGAAGGTCTTGGCCTCGGTGTTGCCGAGCTTGTCCTTGGTCTGGCCCTCGAACTGCGGCTCGCCGAGCTTGACCGAGATGATCGCGGTCAGGCCCTCGCGGATGTCCTCGCCGGAGAGGTTGTCGTCCTTCTCACGGAGCAGCTTCTTGTCGCGCGCGTAACGGTTCATCAGACCGGTCAGCGCGGAGCGGAAGCCCTCCTCGTGGGTACCGCCGCCATGGGTGTGGATGGTGTTGGCGAAGGAGTACACGCCCTCGGTGTAGGACGAGTTCCACTGCATGGCGATCTCGGCGGAGATCCGCTTCTCCTTGTCCTCCGCCTCGAAGTCGATCACCGAGGGGTGGACGACCTCGCCCTTGCGGGAGTTGAGGTGGGCCACGAAGTCGGCGATGCCGCCGTCGTACCGGTAGGTGACGGAGAGCGGCTTGCCCTCGTCGTCCACGTGCTCGGGGCGCTCGTCGGTCAGCGAGATGGTCAGGCCCTTGTTGAGGAAGGCCATCTCCTGGAAGCGGCGGGAGAGCGTCTCGAAGGAGTAGACGGTGGTCTCGAAGATGTCCGGGTCGGCCCAGAAGGTGACCGTGGTGCCGGTCTCGGCGGTCTCCTCGTGCCGGGCCAGCGGGGCGGTCGGGGCGCCGGACTTGTACTCCTGCGTCCAGCGGGCGCCGTCGGTGCGGATGTCCACCGCGAGGCGGGTGGAGAGCGCGTTCACCACCGAGATGCCGACGCCGTGCAGACCGCCGGAGACCGCGTAGCCGGCGCCGCCGAACTTGCCGCCCGCGTGCAGCACCGTCAGCACGACCTCGACGGCGGGCTTGTCCTGGCCGGGCATGATGCCGACCGGGATGCCTCGTCCGTTGTCCACCACCCGCACGCCGCCGTCGGCCAGGATCGTCACGTCGATGGTGTCGGCGTGGCCCGCCAACGCCTCGTCGACCGAGTTGTCGACGATCTCGTACACGAGGTGGTGCAGGCCGCGCTCACCGGTCGAACCGATGTACATGCCCGGGCGCTTGCGGACGGCGTCGAGCCCCTCCAGCACCTGGATCGCGCTGGCGTCGTAGGCCTTGTTGTCGGACGGGTCTGGGGTCTGGCTGGGGTTGCCGGAATCGGCCACGAAGCGCCCTCTCTGGCACAGCGCGGGTCGCGCCCCTCCCCGGTGTACGGGCAGGTGTGCGACCACAGCGTTTCGTCTCGGTTGCTGCACACAACGGTGATTGCGCTTCAGTCTACCGGTACGACCGACAGTGAGGGGCGTTTGGCAGCCTCTGAGGGCAGATGTGCCGCCCTGAATCCCCTCTGGACGTGTCCCGATACTCGCCAGGGGGTCTCAGAGCGCCTGGCAGGGCCGCCAGCGATTCCGGAGCGGACCGCTCCGCCCCGGTCGGGTCAGCCCCAGGTGTCGCCCGGACCCTTGCTGCCCGGCGCGCGCAGCCGCCCGTACCCGCGGACCGGCGCGTCCGGGCCCAGCACCTTGATCACCCGGACCGTGCCGTGGCCCAGCTCGTGGTTCAGGCGTGCCACCAACTGACGTGCCAGCAAACGGAGTTGAGTGGCCCACGCGGTGGAGTCGCACTGCACGGTCAGCACCGCCTCGGCCTCCGCGTACGACTTGGGCACGCAGTGCGCGGCGATGTCCGGACCGACGATCTGCGACCAGCGGCCCATCACCCCGCCCACCGCGGCGGGCGCCTCCCAGCCGCGCTCGGTGATCAGCCGGTTCAGCGCCGCCCCCAGCGGCACCGGGTCGCGGCCGTCCGCGCGGGCGCCGCTGCGCAGCCCGGTCCGCTTCGCCTCCCGGCGCTCGCGCACCTGCTCGCCGCGCAGCCGGGCCTGCTCCTTGGCCGCGCGCAGCGCCACCCGGGCCAGGTCCACCCCGGAAAGCTCCGGACCCTCGGTCATCGCGCTCCATCCCCAGGCTGTGGACAACTCCGCCGACGAGCCGCCCAGGGTACGTGGTTCCCGGGACTCACGGGGTGAGACGGACCACAGTGCCGTCCGAGACCCCGTACCGGGCGCCGCTCAGCGCCTTCGGCACGTCCTCGGCGACGGCGGCGGTGACCAGCACCTGCTCGCCGCCCGCCACCAGCTCGGCCAACCGGTCCCGGCGGCGGGCGTCCAGCTCGGCGAACACGTCGTCCAGGATCAGCACCGGCTCCCCGCCCTCCGCGCGCAGCAGCTCGTACGAGGCCAGCCGGAGCGCCAGCGCGTAGGACCAGGACTCGCCGTGGCTGGCGTAGCCCTTGGCGGGCAGTGGGCCGAGCCGCAGCAGCAGCTCGTCCCGGTGCGGGCCGACCAGGGTCAGGCCGCGCTCGACCTCCTGCTTGCGCGTCGCCCGCAGGGCGTCCAGCAGCTGCTGCTCGGCCTGCTCGCGGCTGCCGGGCAGCTCGCCCTCGAAGGAGGAGCGGTACTCCAGCACGGTCTCCCCCGCGCCCGGGGCCAGCTGGCGGTACGCCTCGCCGACCAGCGGCTGCAGGGCGGCCACCAGCTGGATCCGAAAAGCCGTCAACTCGGCGCCGGTGCGGGCGAGATGGCCGTCCCAGACCTCCAGGGTGGACAGGTCGGCGGCCTTCCCGCCGCCGGCCCGGCGGGCCGTCGCCACCGTCTTCAGCAGGGCGTTGCGCTGCTTGAGCACCCGCTCGTAGTCGGACCGCACCCCGGCCAGCCGGGGGGCCCGGGCGGTCAGCAGCTCGTCCAGGAAGCGCCGCCGCTCCCCCGGGTCGCCCTTGACCAGCGCGAGGTCCTCCGGGGCGAACAGCACGGTGCGCAGCACGCCCAGCACGTCGCGCGGGCGGATGTTGTCGGAGCGGTTCAGCCGGGCCCGGTTGGCCTTGCCCGGGGTCAGCTCCAGCTCCACCAGGGTGCTCCGGCCGCCCTGGGCGACCACGCCGGCCCGGATCACCGCCCGCTCGGCGCCGAGCCGGACCAGCGGGGCGTCGGTGGCCACCCGGTGGCTGCCCAGGGTGGCGACGTAGCCGATCGCCTCGACCAGGTTGGTCTTGCCCTGCCCGTTCGGGCCGACGAACGCGGTGACGCCCGGGTCGAGCGGGACCTCGACCCGGGCGTAGGAACGGAAGTCGGCGAGCGACAGGTGCGCGACGTGCATGACGGTGGACTGCGCTCGCCTTCTGGCCGTGGGGACTTACTTGGACTCGACCGCGTGGCCGCCGAACTGGTTGCGCAGGGCGGCGATCATCTTCATCTGCGGGGAGTCCTCCTGGCGGGAGGCGAACCGGGCGAACAGCGAGGCGGTGATCGCCGGCAGCGGCACCGCGTGGTCGATCGCGGCCTCGACCGTCCAGCGGCCCTCGCCGGAGTCCGCGGCCCAGCCCTTGAGCTTGGCCAGGTGCTCGTCGTCGTCCAGCGCCCGGACGGCCAGGTCGAGCAGCCAGGAGCGGATCACCGTGCCCTCCTGCCAGCTGCGGAAGACCTCGCGCACGTCGGTGACCTCGGGGGCCGCCTCCAGCAGCTCCCAGCCCTCGGCGAAGGCCTGCATCATCGCGTACTCGATGCCGTTGTGGACCATCTTGGCGAAGTGGCCGGCGCCGACCTTGCCGGCGTGCACCGAGCCGAACTCGCCCGCGGGCTTGAGCGCGTCGAAGACCGGCTGCACCTTGGCGACGTTCGCCGCCTCGCCGCCGTACATCAGCGCGTAGCCGTTCTCCAGGCCCCAGACGCCGCCGGAGACGCCGCAGTCGACGAAGCCGATGCCCTTGGCGGACAGCAGCTCGGCGTGCTGGATGTCGTCGGTCCAGCGGGAGTTGCCGCCGTCCACCACCACGTCGCCGGGGGAGAGCAGCTCGGCCAGCTGCTCGACGGTCTCCTGGGTCGGGCCGCCGGCCGGGACCATCACCCACACCACGCGGGGGGCCTCCAGCTTGGCGACCAGCTGCTCGACGCTTTCGACGTCGGCGAGGTCCGGGTTGCGGTCGTAGCCGATGACGGTGTGGCCGGCGCGGCGGATGCGCTCGCGCATGTTGCCGCCCATCTTGCCGAGACCGATGAGGCCGAGCTCCATGACAAGTCCTTCACTGTGGTGTCGTGCCTGATGACGGCGCCGTTGCCGCACCCACTGAGCCTACGCCGACGGGGCGGGAGTGCCGGGCAGCCACAGGGGCGCGGAGGCAGTCGCCCCTCGCGCCCCTGGTGGTCGGTGCCGGGTCAGCCGGAGAGGCGGACCGGCATGATCAGGTACTGGTACGCCTCGTCCGGTTCGGCGTCCACGGCCGGCTTGCCGGTGAGCAGGGCCGGCTTGGTCGGGGTGGTGAAGCTCAGCTGCGCGTACGCGGCGTCGATCGCCTTGAGCCCCTCCTCCAGGTAGCCGGGGTTGAAGGCGATCGAGATGTCGTCGCCCTCCAGGTCGGCCTCGACCCGCTCGGACGCCTGCGCGTCGTCGCCCGAGCCGGCCTCCAGGGTCAGCACGCCCTGCTCGAAGCTCAGCCGGACCGGGGTGTTGCGCTCGGCCACCAGCGAGACGCGCTTGAGCGCCTCCAGGAAGGGCTGGGTCTGCACCGCGGCGACCGCCGAGAACTCGGTCGGGAAGATCGACCGGAACTTCGGGAACTCGCCCTCCAGCAGGCGGGTGGTGGTCCGCCGGCCGGCGCCCTCGAAGCCGATCAGGCCCTCGCCGGCCCCGCCGGTGGACAGCGCGATCGACACGTGGTCGCCGCTGCCGAGCGACTTGGCGATGTCCTGCAGGGTCTTGGCGGGCACCAGCGCCACGGCGTTGATGTCGTCCTGCTCGGGCTTCCAGAGCAGCTCGCGGACGGCGAACCGGTACCGGTCGGTGGCGGCCAGGGTGATCCCGCTGCCGTTGATCTCGACCCGGACGCCGGTGAGCACCGGCAGGGTGTCGTCCCGCCCGGCGGCGACCGCGGCCTGGCTGACCGCCGAGGCGAACACGTCGCCCGGGACGGTGCCGGTGGCGGTCGGCATCTGCGGGAGCGTCGGGTACTCGTCCACCGGCAGGGTCGGCAGCGTGAAGCGCGAGCTGCCGCAGACCACGGTCACCCGCATGCCGTCGGTGGAGATCTCCACCGGGCGGTTCGGCAGGTTCCGCGAGATGTCGTTCAGCAGCCGGCCGGAGACCAGGACGGTGCCGGCCTCCTCGATGTCCGCCTCCAGCTCGACCCGGGCCGAGACCTCGTAGTCGAACCCGGAGAGCGCCAGCGTGCCCTCCTGCGCCGTCAGCAGCAGGCCGGCCAGCACCGGCACCGGCGGCCGCGCGGGGAGGCTGCGGGCAGCCCAGGCCACCGCCTCCGCGAGGACATCACGCTCCACCCGGAACTTCACCGGTAACCGCCTCCTGGCTGCTGTCGCCGCGCGCCCGGCCCGGGTGGCCGATCCGCGCTGTTGATCTCGTCTTCGGGCTCCCGGCCGGGCCGACCACTCCGCCTGCTCTCCGGTTGCCGAAGGACAGTCTGACGTACTCGGCCGACAGTCGGGGCAGATGGGCACAACCGGACCGAACAGATGTCGGGGCCCGGTTGTCCACAGATTCGGCCCACCCCCACTGTTGATCAAGTCGGGAGCTCTCTATGTGTAGCAGTAGTAGTAGGGCCTGTGGATACCGTGGATAACCCCGTTTGCGCAGGTCAACACCCAGATTTTGTCCACAGGACCTGTGGATGGCGGCTGTGGACAACCAGGCCCTCCTGTGGACAGCGGAGCGTAATCCACAGGGCACGCTGAGTATCCACAGGTTATCCCCAGCTTCGTCCACAGATATCGGCCCGGTTATCCCCAGCGCCGGATCAACATCACGTGACGCCATTCACACGCAGGACTGACAAGGGAGTTGATGTTGCCGAACTGTGGACAGGGCTGTGGACAACCTGGGGATAACTTCCGCTTTCCTGTGGACAGCCGGTGGATAACTCTGTGGACTGTCTGACGGACCCTCAGTTCTCCACAGGCTGTGGATAACCGTTGTGCACAAGTCCACAGGCAGCTGACCTGCGCCAAAGAGAGTAGCGGTGATCCCCCTGTGGAGGAACCTCGGGATAACTCCGCCTCCGGAGCCTGTGGACGGGGAAAACTCACCCGTTCCTGTGGACAACTCCGATACGCATCCGAACCGTTCGATTTGCTGCGCAAATGTTCGGGCCTGCGGTCGGCCCCTCGGGGATGCCATTCGAACGATTCCTGCCCCGTCCGGAGCCCCGCCACACCTGCCGGACCGCCGGATTCACCGGCACGCCCGCGGGGCGGTGGGAGCCGTCCGGCGCTCCGCCGACTCGGCCGGCGGGCGTCCGGGAACGCCGAAGGGGAGTGCGACCGGTGCGGCCGCACTCCCCTTCCGAGTCCCAACTCCCTTGCCCCGGTCAGCTCTTGCCCCGGTTAGCTCTTGATCCGGTTGGTCAGCTCGGTGACCTGGTTGTAGATGGACCGCCGCTCGGCCATCAGCGAGCGGATCTTGCGGTCCGCGTGCATCACCGTGGTGTGGTCGCGGCCGCCGAACTGCGCGCCGATCTTGGGCAGCGAGAGGTCGGTCAGCTCCCGGCACAGGTACATGGCGATCTGCCGGGCCGTCACCAGCACCCGGCTGCGCGAGGAGCCGCACAGGTCCTCGACGCCCAGGCCGAAGTAGGCGGCCGTCTGCTGCATGATCACCTGCGCGGTGATCTCCGGCCCGGCGTCCTCGTCCCCGCCCGGGATCAGGTCCTTGAGGACGATGCCGGCCAGTTCCAGGTCCACCGGTGCCCGGTTCAGGTTGGCGAACGCGGTGACCCGGATCAGCGCGCCCTCCAGCTCCCGGATGTTGCGGGTGATCCGGGACGCGATGAACTCCAACACGTCTGCGGGAGCGTTGAGTTGCTCCTGGATCGCCTTCTTCCGCAGGATCGCGATCCGGGTCTCCAGCTCCGGCGGGGTGACGTCGGTGATCAGTCCCCACTCGAAGCGGTTGCGGAGCCGGTCCTCCAGCGTGATCAGCTGCTTGGGCGGCCGGTCCGAGGAGAGCACGATCTGCTTGTTGGCGTTGTGCAGGGTGTTGAAGGTGTGGAAGAACTCCTCCTGCGTCGACTCCTTGCTGGCCAGGAACTGGATGTCGTCGACCAGCAGGATGTCGATGTCCCGGTAGCGCTTGCGGAACGCGTCCGCCTTGCCGTCCCGGATCGAGTTGATGAACTCGTTGGTGAACTCCTCCGAGCTCACGTACCGCACCCGGGTGCCCGGGAACAGGCTGCGCGAGTAGTGCCCGATGGCGTGCAGCAGGTGGGTCTTGCCCAGCCCGGACTCGCCGTAGACGAAGAGCGGGTTGTACGCCTTGGCCGGGGCCTCGGCCACCGCCACCGCGGCGGCGTGCGCGAAGCGGTTGCTGGCGCCGATCACGAAGGTGTCGAACAGGTACTTGGGGTTCAGTCGGGCGTTGGGCTCGTCCTTGCGGGCCCCCGCGGGCGGGGCGCCGGGCGGGGCCGGGACGCCGGGGGCCGGGGTCCGCTCGGCCGGTCCGGAGTGCTGCGCGGCCGCCCGCGGTGCGCCCCGGCGGGCACCGCCCGCCCGTGGCCGGTCCTCGTCGGGGGAGCCGAGCGCGCCGCCGAACAGGTCGCCCTGCGCGGAGTCCGCGGCCGGGCGCCCGGCCCGCCGCGGGGCCGGCTCGGGCCGCCGCTCGGGCACCGGGGCCGGCTCCCAGCCGCCTCGGTCGGAGCGGTCGCCGTACGGGTCCGGCCCGGGGGCGCCGTAGGCCGCGGCCGGCGGGTAGTCCTGCGGGTAGCCGGGGTGCGGCGGGTAGTCGCCGCCGGGCCGGACCGGCCAACTGCCGGGGCGCGGCTGCGGCTGCTGGTGGGGCTGCTGGTGCGGGGGCTGGTGCTGGGGGGGCTGGTGCGGCTGGTGCTGCGGGGAGAGCTGCTGCGGGTAGGCCGGCCCGGCCTGGTAGCCGTGCTCCTGCTGCCGGGGGTGCGGCCACTCCGGGACGGGCTCCGGCTCCGGCTCCGGGTCGAACTCCGGCTCCGGGTCGACCGAGGGGGCCGCGTTGGCGTCCACCATCACGGCGATCCGCACCTGGCGGCCGAACTCCTGCGAGATGGCGTCGGTCAGCTGCGGCAGCAGCCGGCCCTCCAGCACCTGCTTGGCGAACTCGTTCGGGGCCGCGAGCAGGGCGGTGTCGTGCATCATCCACATCGGCTGGGTGCGGCGGACCCAGTTCTTGTCCTTCTCCACGACGTCGCTGTCGCCCACCAGTCGCTCGACGACCCTCGACCACATCAGGACGAGGTCGCTGTTGACATCAGCCACTGGTACACGCTTTCTCGTTCCCCGGCGCGGGGGAGTCAGGCAGGTCGGTGAGGCGGGGGTCGAGGTGGCGCGGTACGGAGCGACCACGAGCACAGAACAAAAGAGACAAGTCCTGCAACGGTAGTCAGCGCGCAGAGCTGATTCAAGTTGTTGTCCACAGGCTGTGGGCAACGGGGCGGCCACCACCTGGTTTGACCCTCGGACCCGCTCCCGCGTACCGTAACCAGGTCGAGTTGTCGATGGCCGCTGCCGCATGTCCGCGGGTCCGCCCGCTTCCATGACGCGCGCAGCACGGGCGCCGTGGTCGTCCCGTCCCAGCAGATCTGGGCCCCGGGACCGGATTTCCCAGTACGCAAGGGGAGATCGCGCGGACGCACGGTGACGGCCAAGCGACTCCGCGTCATCCTACGATTCACCCCAGGAGCCCCCGAGTGAGCAAGCGCACCTTCCAGCCGAACAACCGTCGTCGCGCCAAGACCCACGGCTTCCGGCTGCGCATGCGTACCCGTGCCGGCCGCGCCATCCTGGCGAACCGCCGCGCCAAGGGCCGCAGCGCCCTGTCCGCCTGATCCGCGCCAAGGGTCTGCAGTGCTGCCCACCGAGAATCGGCTGCGGCGGCGCCAGGACTTCGCGACCGCGGTGAAACGCGGCCGCCGCGCCGGTCGGCCCCTGCTGGTGGTGCATCTCCACAGAGGAGAGGCACCCGAGGGCGGGGCCGACCGGAACAGCGACTCCCACCCGCACGTCGCCGAGGGGCTTCCTTCGGCGCGTGCGGGTTTCGTCGTGAGCAAGGCCGTGGGGCCGGCGGTGGTGCGCAATCTGGTGAAACGTCGGCTGCGCCATCTGGTCCAGGAGCGTCTCTCCCGGTTGCCCGCAGGTAGCCTGATAGTGGTACGGGCGCTGCCCGCCGCGGCGACGGCCCAGTACCCGGAGCTCGGACACGACCTGGACGCGGCGCTCCGCCGACTGCTCAGATCCGAACCGACCGGCAGTGCCCCGACGGGAACAGGGCGATGAAGTACCTGCTGATGGGCCTGATCAGGCTCTACCAGTGGACGATCAGTCCGCTGCTGGGCCCGGTGTGCCGGTACTACCCCTCGTGCTCCCGCTACGGGTACGAGGCGATCCGCGTGCACGGCGCGATCAAGGGCACCGGCCTGACCGGCTGGCGCATCCTGCGCTGCAATCCCTGGTCTCCCGGTGGGGTCGACCACGTTCCGCCGCGAAAGCACCCGGTGTGGCACCGCCGGCTGCGCAATCTGCTGAGCCCCACGAGCGGGACCGCCGAGCCGGAGCCGGTGGCGAAGCCCGATGTCCAAGGAGTCTGACCGGTGACCTTCGGTTTTCTGAGTCCCCTCTACACAGCGGTGTCCTGGATCATCGTCCAGTTCCACGCGCTGTTCAGCCACGTCTTCGATCCGGACGGCGGCCTGGCGTGGGGCCTGTCCATCGTGATGATGGTGGTGGTCATCCGGATCTGCCTGATCCCGCTCTTCGTGAAGCAGATCAAGTCGACCCGGGCCATGCAGGCGATCCAGCCGAAGATGAAGGCCATCCAGGAGCGCTACAAGAACGACAAGCAGCGCCAGTCCGAAGAGATGATGAAGCTGTACAAGGAGGCGGGCACCAACCCGTTCTCCTCGTGCCTTCCGATCCTCGTGCAGTCGCCGTTCTTCATGGCTCTCTACGGGGTGCTGGCCTCGGTCGCCAACGACAAGAAGATCGGCGTCATCGACCAGTCGCTGCTGGAGAGCGCCAAGCAGGCGCACATCTTCGGCGCCCCGCTGTCGGCGAAGTTCGTGGGAGCGGGCAGCATCCACATCCAGATCGTCTGCGCGGTCATGATCGTGCTGATGTCGCTGTCGCAGTTCATCACGCAGCGTCAGATGATGACGAAGAACATGGACCTGACGGTCAAGACGCCGTTCATGCAGCAGCAGAAGATGCTGATGTACGTCTTCCCGGTCATGTTCGCGGTGATGGGCATCAACTTCCCGGTCGGTGTGCTGGTCTACTGGCTGACCACCAACGTCTGGTCGATGGGCCAGCAGCTGGTCGTCATCCGCAACAACCCGACGCCGGGCAGCCAGGCCTGGAACGAGCGCCAGGCCCGCCTGAAGAAGCAGGGCCGGATCAACCCGGACGGCTCGATCAAGAAGGGCGGCCTGCTGGCCTCCCTCACCGGCGGGAAGGGCACCGCCGCGGCGGACGCCCAGGCCGCGGTGGAGGAGAGCGTGCAGGTCCGCCGCCAGCAGCCGCGCAAGCAGAGCAAGTCGCAGCGGCAGGCGTCCGGCGGCCAGCACGCGCACGGCACGGAGCACGCGCAGAGTGCGGAGCCGGTCGACGCGGAACCCCAGAACGCGGCGGAGGCCGAGCCGGCCGGGGCCGGGCAGGCCGGTGCGAAGCCGGGCGGGGCGAAGCCGGCGGCCCGACCGGGGCAGCGGCAGCAGCCCCGGCGCGGCGGCCCGGGCGGCCAGCGGCCGAAGAAGAAGTAGTCCCGACCCCCTCCCTCTCCCGGCCCCACCCGAGGGCCCTGTAACTCCGAAGGAGTCCACCTGTGACGGATGGCACCATCTCCGCCGTCGACACCGCGCCGGCCGGTGAGGGCACCCTCGCGCGGCTGGAGCGCGAGGGTGACATCGCCGCCGACTACCTGGAGGGTCTGCTCGACATCGCGGACCTGGACGGCGACATCGACATGGACGTCGAGGGGGACCGGGCGCTGGTCTCCATCGTCGGCGAGGGCGACGACCGGACGCTGCAGCGGCTGGTGGGCCAGGACGGCGAGGTGCTGGAGGCGCTCCAGGAGCTGACCCGGCTGGCCGTGCACCGGGAGACCGGGGAGCGCAGCCGCCTGATGCTGGACGTCGCGGGCTTCCGGGCGCGCAAGCGGGCCGAGCTGGCGGAACTGGGCGCGGACGCGGCCGAACGGGTGAAGAGCAGCGGCGAACGGGTGAAGCTGCGGCCGATGACCCCGTTCGAGCGCAAGGTGGTGCACGACGCGGTGGCCGCCGCGGGGCTGCGCAGCGAGTCGGAGGGCGAGGAGCCCCAGCGCTGTGTGGTCGTGCTGCCGGCTTGATGTCGGTGGTGCCGCCGGAACAGGCGTCCGACCCCGCCCGCCTCTCGCGGGCGGGGTCGTCGCCTTTGCGGCGGAGGGATGTTTCACGTGGAACAGTGCTGGTACGGCGGGTGGACACGACGGTGAGCGGAGAGGCAGAGATGGACAGGGACGGCACGGCGTCCGAGGCGCCGCTGGAGGGGCCCGGCGAGGCGCCGGAGGCAGCGGGACGGATCTTCGGCGATCGGCTGCCGACGGCCGTGCGGTACACCGAGTTGCTGGCGACCGCGGGGGTGCAGCGCGGGCTGATCGGCCCGCGCGAGGTGCCCCGGCTGTGGGACCGGCACGTGCTCAACTGCGCGGTGCTGGCCGAGCTGCTGCCCGCCGAGGCCTCGCTCTGCGACGTCGGCTCCGGCGCCGGCCTGCCCGGCATCCCGGTGGCGCTGGCCCGGCCGGACGTGTCGGTCACCCTGCTGGAGCCGCTGCTGCGCCGCACGACCTTCCTGGAGGAGGTGGTGCGCGAGCTCGGGCTGGACAACGTCACGGTGCTGCGCGGTCGGGCCGAGGAGACGGTGGGCAAGCTGGCGGTGGACGTGGTGACCGCCCGCGCGGTGGCGCCGCTGGACCGGCTGGCCGGTTGGGGCATGCCGCTGCTGCGGCCGTACGGGCAGATGCTGGCGCTGAAGGGCGACACCGCCGAGCAGGAGCTGGCGGACTCGCGGGCGGCGCTGACCCGGCTGGGTGCGGTGAAGTGGTCGGTGATCGGGGTCGGCGAGGGCGTGCTGGAGACGCCGACCCGGGTGGTCCGGGTGGAGGCCGGGCAGAGTCCCGGCGGGGTGAAGGCGGCCACCCGGCGGGCCAAGGCGGCCCGGGCGGGGCGCGGTGGCAAGGGCGGCGAGGGCACGGGCCGGCGGGCCGGCGGGCGCGGCCGGCGCTGAGTCGAGCGGTCCCCGGTGGGGGCGGACAGCCGGTTCCGGCGGTCCGCCCCCACCGGCGTTCCTGGGCCCTGTCCGGCGAACTCCTGCCGGAATTCACCCGTCCGGCCGCGCCCCGGTGGCGCCGGCCCGGAGTGTCGGGCCCACGGAACCCGACAATCCGGGCATCGTGTTCCACGTGAAACGTCGCTTCCTGCTCACCGGCGTACTTGACCAAGGACTCAATCGGACGCGAGACCGTCATCCGGAGGTGACTGTCGCGGCCCCGGTTTCACGTGAAACACTGACCCCCATGCAGGAGTCGGAGATCGTCGACCAGGTGGATGAGACCCCCGTCGTGCGCGACGCGAGCGCCGCCGGTCGGCTCGGCGCGAGTACGGGGGAGGCGCTGCCGCGCCCCGCCACGACCCGGGTGATGGTGGTGGCCAACCAGAAGGGCGGGGTGGGCAAGACCACCACCACCGTCAACATGGCCGCCGCGCTGGCCATGCACGGGCTGCGGGTGCTGGTGATCGACCTCGACCCGCAGGGCAACGCCTCGACCGCGCTGGGCATCGACCACCACGCCGAGGTGCCGTCGATCTACGACGTGCTGGTGGAGGGCAAGCCGCTGGCCGAGGTGGTGCAGCCGGTGGTGGACGTGGAGGGTCTGTTCTGCTGCCCGGCCACGATCGACCTGGCCGGCGCCGAGATCGAGCTGGTCTCGCTGGTCGCCCGGGAGAGCCGCCTGCAGCGCGCCATCGCGGCCTACGAGCAGCCGCTCGACTACGTGCTGATCGACTGCCCGCCCTCGCTGGGCCTGCTCACCGTCAACGCGATGGTGGCCGGCCAGGAGGTGCTGATCCCGATCCAGTGCGAGTACTACGCGCTGGAGGGCCTCGGCCAGCTGCTGCGCAACGTGGAGCTGGTGCGGGCGCACCTCAACCCGGCGCTGCACGTGTCGACCATCCTGCTCACCATGTACGACGCCCGGACCAGGCTGGCCGCGCAGGTCGCCGAGGAGGTGCGGACGCACTTCGAGAAGGAGGTGCTGGCCACCGCGATCCCGCGGTCGGTGCGCATCTCCGAGGCCCCCAGCTACGGGCAGACCGTGCTGACCTACGACCCCGGTTCCAGCGGCGCGCTCTCCTACCTGGAGGCGGCCCGCGAGGTGGCGCTGCGGGCGGTCGTGAAGACCGGCGAGGGTCGGCACCGGGCGGGTACGGCGGCGGTGGTGCCGCCGCGCAACGGCGAGGAGCGGTCCGCGCCGATGGCACAGCACAGTTCGATGGAGGACAACCGGTGAGTGGCACGCGCAGGGGACTGGGCAGGGGTCTGGGAGCGCTGATCCCGGCGGCCCAGCCGGCGACCGAGGCAGCATCGGCGCCGGAGGCCCCGCCCGCCGTCACGGCGACGGCCGCGGTGCCGACCGACCGTGGCACGGTGGCCGCCAAGGCCGCGGCGGAGAGCCTGCGGGAGTTGGCGGGCGACCAGCGTCGCAGCGTGCTGGAGGCGGCGCTGGCCCCGGTGAACGGCGCCCGCTTCGCCGAGCTGCCGCTGGACGCGGTCAGCCCCAACCCGCGCCAGCCGCGCGAGGTGTTCGACGAGGAGAAGCTCGCCGAACTGGTCGCCTCGATCAAGGAGGTCGGTCTGCTGCAGCCCGTGGTGGTCCGTCAGACCGGGCCGGAGCGCTACGAGCTGATCATGGGTGAGCGCCGCTGGCGGGCCTCCCGGGAGGCCGGGCTCGACCTGATCCCGGCGATCGTCCGGGCCACCGAGGACGACAAGCTGCTGCTGGACGCACTGCTGGAGAACCTGCACCGGGCCGAGCTGAACGCGCTGGAGGAGGCGGCCGCGTACGACCAGCTGTTGCGCGACTTCGGGTGCACGCACGACGAGTTGGCGAAGCGGGTGGGCAAGTCCCGGCCGCACGTCTCCAACACGCTGCGGCTGATGAGCCTGCCGGTGTCGGTGCAGCTGAAGGTGGCGGCGGGGGAGGTCACCGCCGGGCACGCCAAGGCGATCCTGATGGTGCCGGACGCCGAGCGGCAGGAGAAGCTGGCCGTCCGGGTGGTGGCCGAGCTGCTGACGGTGCGGGCGACCGAGGAGATCGCCAAGCTGATGTCGGGCGCCGAGCCGAAGAAGAAGCGGGCTGCGCAGGCGCCGCAGGCGCCCTCCCCGGTCTTCGACGAGCTGGCCGGGCGGCTCTCGGACCGCTTCGAGACCCGGGTCAAGGTCGAGGTCTCGCAGCGGAACGGCAAGCCCGGCCGGGGCAAGGTGGTGCTGGAGTTCGGCTCGGTCGAGGACCTGAACCGGATCCTGGACAGCCTGGCCCCGGGGGAGCAGGGACTGCGGCTCTCCTGACGCCGGACGTACCGGAGGGCGAACGACGGGTGCATGTTTCACGTGAAACGTGCACCCGTTCTGCTGGGCGGAGCAGACTGGAGTGTCGCCGCGTGGAGGAGGAGGTGCGGGCGTGGGACGGAGGGTGGTTCCGCTGACGCTGGACAACCTCACGGATCTGCCGAACACCTGCCGCTCCTGCGTCTTCTGGGAGCTCGACCCGGTCAGCGGGCGGGACGCGCAGGAGGCGGGCAAGGGGGAGCTGGAGAAGGAGGGGTGGATCTCGGCGGTGCTGCTGGACTGGGGTTCCTGCGGGCGGGTCGCCTACGTGGACGACCGCCCGGCGGGGTTCGTGCTCTACGCCCCGCCCGCGTACGTGCCGCGCGGACAGTCCTTCCCGACCAGTCCGATCGCGCCGGACGCCGTGCAGCTGATGGTGTCCCGGGTGCTGCCGGAGTTCCAGGGGCAGGGTCTGGGGCGGGTGCTGGTGCAGGGGGTGGCCAAGGACCTGATCCGGCGCGGCTTCCGGGCGATCGAGGCGTTCGGCGCCCAGGGGCGGGAGATACCGAGCTGCGTGCTGCCCGCCGAGCACCTGCTCGCGGTGGGCTTCAAGACCGTCCGCCCGCACCACCGGTACCCGAGACTGCGGTTGGAGGCGCGCACCACGCTCTCCTGGAAGGGCGACGTGGAGGGCGCGTTGGAGCGGCTGCTCGGCGGGCGGCGCCAGGAACCGGCGCTGCGGCCGTTCTGACGGTGCGTCCGGACGGTGCGTCCGGGAGCTCTCGGGAGTTCTGTGAGAACGATTCTCCGCTCGGGGCCCTCCGGCGGCCCCGGCCGGATTCCGGGCACGGGGCGGCTGGGCGAAGGCCCGGAAACGTGGGGGCGGGCCCCCCCCGGGGGGCCCCGGGGGCGGCGCGCCCCCCCCGGGGGCCGCCCCCCCCGGGGGGGGGGGGGGGCGGGGGGGGGGGGGCCCCCGCCCCCCCCCCCCCCGGGGCCCCCGGGGGGGGGCCGGGGGGGGCCCCCCCCCACGACCGGGAGGCCGGACCGGCCGGTGGGCCTAGAGGTACTCGGCCAGCTCGCGCAGCAGCGCGGCCTTCGGACGGGCGCCGGTGATGGTCTTCACCAGCTGGCCGTTCTGGTAGACGTTCAGCGTCGGGATCGAGATCACGTTGTACGCGGCCGCGGTCTCCTGGTTGGCGTCCACGTCGAGCTTGACGATGCTGAGCTTCTCGCCGTGCTCGGCCGCGATGTCCTCCAGGACCGGGGCGACCTGGCGGCACGGGCCGCACCAGGTGGCCCAGAAGTCGACCAGGACGGGCTTCTCGCTCTTGAGCACCACTTCGTCGAAGGTGGCGTCCGTAACTTCCTTGGTGGCGCCGGCCACGGGAACTCCTTGGGGTCGGAGGAGAGATGCGTCAGTGACAACAACGATGGGGGCGGCTTTTGTTTCTGCCCCGTCGGGGGTGAGCTGTCGGTCCGTCAGACCGCGGCGGCGGTGGCGGCCTCGCCGGCGGCCAGCAGCTGGTCCTGGGCGGCCAGGTAGCGCTCGGCGTCCAGCGCGGCGGAGCAGCCGGTGCCGGCCGCGGTGATCGCCTGGCGGTAGGTGTGGTCGACCACGTCGCCGGCGGCGAAGACGCCGGGGAGACTGGTCCGGGTCGAGGGGGACTCGACCCGCAGGTAGCCCTCGGCGTCCAGGTCGAGCTGGCCCTTGAAGAGCTCGGTCCGCGGGTCGTGGCCGATCGCGATGAACAGGCCGGTGACCGGCAGCTCGCGCAGGTCGCCCGTGGTGGTGTCGCGCAGGGTCACGCCGGAGAGCTTCGGGTCGCCGTGGATCTCCTCGACCGCGCTGTCCCAGGCGAAGGAGATCTTCGGGTCGGCGAAGGCGCGCTCCTGCATCGCCTTGGAGGCGCGGAGCGAGTCCCGGCGGTGCACGATCGTCACGCTGCGGGCGAAGCGGGACAGGAAGGTGGCCTCCTCCAGAGCGGTGTCACCGCCGCCGACCACCGCGATGTCCTGGTCGCGGAAGAAGAAGCCGTCGCAGGTCGCACACCAGGAGACGCCGCGGCCGGAGAGCTTGTCCTCGTTGGGGAGGCCGAGCTTGCGGTGCTGCGAGCCGGTGGCGACGATCACCGCGCGGGCCCGGTGCACGGTGCCCTCGGAGTCGGTGACGGTCTTGATGTCGCCGCTCAGGTCGACCGCGACGACGTCGTCCGGCACCAGCTCGGCGCCGAAGCGCTCGGCCTGGGCGCGCATGTTGTCCATCAGCTCGGGGCCCATGATGCCGTCGCGGAAGCCCGGGAAGTTCTCCACCTCGGTGGTGTTCATCAGCGCGCCGCCGGCCGTGACCGCGCCCTCGAACACCAGCGGCTTCAGGGAAGCGCGCGCGGTGTACAGCGCAGCGGTGTACCCGGACGGGCCGGAACCGATGATGATCACGTTACGGACGTCGCTCACTGCATCTCCTGGTTCGCCTGTCGTCCCGCTCGCGCGGGGGAGGGCGGTCTGCTCCGCCGCCCCGGACAACGACTCCCCAGTCTCCCGCATTCCCAGGCCCGGACGCACCCACCGCCCGCACTCCGGTCGTCGGCGGCCCGGGCCGGCGAGGAATCAGGGGGCCGGGACGGTGCTGTGCAGCAGGATCGTCGATCCGGGGCAGTCCGGGGTGGCCAGGTAGACGTCGAGCGGGCCGGTGCCGCCCGGCGGCCGGTAGACCAGGGCCAGTACCGGACGGCCCGCGTAGCGGCCCGGCGCGGCGGCCAGCGGCGGTTCGCCGGGGTGCCCGGCGGCGGCGGGCAGGCAGGCCGGGACGTCCGGCGCGTCCGTCGCGGGCGGGTCCGCCGCGCCGAGCTTCGGGACGTTCTTGCCGCCGAGCAGCTGGTGCACCTGGGCGGGCAGCAGGTCGGCGGTGAACTCCGGGCCGTCGGCACTGGCGGCGGTCGCTCCCTGGGTGCCCGTGGCGGCCGGGCCGCCGGTGCCGAGCGCGGGGTGCTTGGCGCTGCTGTCCGCGACGGCGGAGGAGGCGGTGGCGTTCCCGGCCGGGCGGTTCAGGTTCAGCAGGATGCCGCCGGTGGCGGCGGCGACCGCGAGGAAGGCGGCGGTGAGCAGCAGGACGGGGCCGCGCCGGCGGCGGGTGGACCGGCCGGGGCCGGTGGCGCCCGCCCGCGGGGTGCCCGCCGGGCCGCCGGTACGGGCCGGTCCGGTGGGGGAGTTCTCCCGGCGGGCCGCGGGGCGCTGCACGGACGGCTCCGGCGGGCGGGCCGCGGCCCGGGCCTCGGTGCGGGCGGCGGACTCGGCGGCCAGTGCGGCGGTGAGCCGGTCGGCGACCTCGGCGGGCATCGGCGGGACGGGGGAGTCGGCCAGCAGTTCGGGCAGGCCGCACAGCGCGGCGTAGTCCTCGGCGCAGGAGGGGCAGTCGGCCAGGTGCCGGTGCAGCGACTCGGCCCGCTCGGGCGGCAGCAGCTCCTCGGCGAGGTCGGCGAGTACGTCCGGGCCGGGGTGGTCGGAAGGCGGGTGCGGCGTCATCGCGGGGGCGCATCTCCTTCCAGGGCGGGTGCGGAGTCTGAGGGTGGGACGGGCGCGGGCCGGTTCGGGTTCCCGTCCCGGGGGACGGGCGGGGCGGTTCCACGTGGAACGCCGGCCGGGTCGGCCGCAGCCGGTGTTCCACGTGGAACACCCGTGCGGTCGGCGGGACGGCGCGCTCCGCCGGGAGCCTGCCCGGCGGGCCGCCCGGGAGCCTGCCCGGCGGGCCGCCCGGGAGCGGCGGTCCGGTCGTCCCCCGCCGCTGTTCCACGTGGAACCGCGGCGGCCGGGCCGAGGTGGCGCAGCAGGGGCAGCAGCCGGGCCCGGCCGCGGGCGCAGCGGCTCTTCACGGTGCCGACCGGGACGCCGAGCACCTCCGCCGCCTCGGCCACCGGGTAGCCCTGCATGTCGACCAGCACCAGGGCGGCCCGCTGGTCCGCGGGGAGTTCGGCGAGCGCCTCGGCCACCTCGCGGCGGGTCTCGGCGCGCACCGCGTGGCTCTCGGCGCCCTCGGCGGTGCCGAGCGCACCGGCCAGCGGGGCCGGGTCCCGGTCCAGCGACTCGGCCCGGCGGACGGCGCCGCGGCGGGCCCGGTCCAGGCAGGCGTTGACCACGATCCGGTGCAGCCAGGTGGTGACCGCCGAGCGGCCCTGGAACCCGGCGGCCGCCCGGAAGGCGGAGACCAGGGCGTCCTGGAGCGCGTCGGCGGCCTCCTCGCGGTCGCCGAGGGTGCGCACCGCGACCGCCCACAGGCGGTCCCGGTGGCGGTGCACCAGCAGCCCGAAGGCGTCGGGGTCGCCCGCGGTGTGCCGGGCGAGCAGCTCGGCGTCGGTGGGCTCCTCGGCCATCCTCCCCCTCCTCGCGGTCGGGCCGTCCGCTCCGGCGGCCCCGGTCACATCGTTGGGGATCCGGTCGGACGGATCAAGGGGTGCGGACGGATCAAGGGGTGCGGACGGACCGAGGGGTGCGGACGGACCGAGGGATGCGGGCGGGTCAGCCGTTCACCTGGATCTCGGCGACCTTGCCGCGGTAGCCGCCCTCGTCGTTGCTGGGCAGGCCGGTGAGCCAGAGCAGCAGGTACCGGGTGGACACCGGGCTGCCGGGCTTCAGCGCGAGCCTGGTCCCGGAGCCGTTGGCGATCGCGGGCCCGAAGGAGCGGAAGCCGTTCTCGTCGGCGCTCGGGGCGTTGGCGGCGCCGGTGGGGGCGGCCCGCAGCTCGACCTTGGTGTCGCCGATCAGCTGGACGTCCACCGAGCCGACGGTGCGGACCGAGCCGAGGTCGATCAGCAGGCCGGTGCCGGGCCGCCAGGCGCCGAACTGGTCGTTGTAGCGCTGGGTGGTCCAGGCGGTGGCGGGGTTGCCGTCCGTCGCGTTCGGGACTTCGCCGCTGTGCTCGTCCTTGGTGTCGCCGTAGGCGTTGAACGGACTGAGGGCGCTGATGCCGATCTTCTGGCCGGTCAGCGCCGGACCGGCGGCGGTCGGGGTGGGCGCGGGGGCGGTCCGGCCGTCGGTGGGGCTCGCCGCCGCCCGGTCGTTGACGTACTCCACCAGCTGCCAGGAGCCGACGGTGACGGCGGAGAGCGCCACCAGCGAGGCCGTCCAGCGCAGCGCGCGGCGCAGGCCGCGGCGGCGGCGCGGGGCGGGCCGGGGGCCGACCGGGCGGTCCGGCGCGGGCTCGGCGACCGGGGGGAGCACCTGGGTGGGGGCGCCGGAGGAGTACCGGGGCCGGGCGGCCGGGAGCGCCCGCAGGGCCGGCGGGGCGGGCTGCTCCGGGGGCCGGACCTTGGGCATCGCGGCGATCGCCGCGGCCAGCTCGGCGGGGCCGGTGAGCTGCCCCTTGGGGTGCGGCTCGCACAGGATGCGGGCGGCCAGCTCGGCCAGGCCCTTGTGGACGCCCGCCCGGACCTGGTCCGGGGGGACGCAGCCGAGGTCCTCGGGCAGGCCCTGCAGGTCGTACCGGTTCTCGGGGTAGGGCCAGCGGTGGGTGAGCGCGGCGTACAGCAGGGCGCCGATCGCCCGGACGTCGGTCCGCTCGGCGTCCTCGGTGGGGAGGCCGCGCAGGGCGGCGTCGACCGCGATGCCGTTGATCCGGTACTGGCCGCCGTCGGTGCGCAGCACGCACTTGGGGGTGAGCCGGAGGTGGGCCTGGCCGCGCTCGTGGGCGGCGGCGATCGCGTCGGTGACCTGACGGACCAGCTGGTAGGCGTCGTAGGGCTCCATCGGGCCGTCCGCCAGCAGCTCGCCGAGGTCGCGGGCGCCGGGCAGCCACTCGCGGACCACGTAGACCAGCTCGCCCTCCTGCACCGCGTCCAGCACCTGGACGAAGCGCGGGTCGCCGAGCAGGGCGGCGCTGCGGGCGGCGGTCAGCACCGACTTGGCGCGGCGGTGGCCGGCCGAGAGCAGGTGGACGCCGACGGCGCGGCGCAGCTTCTCGTCGACGGCGCGCCAGCTGGTGAAGGACTCCGACTCGGAGATGCACTCCTCCAGCCGGTAGCGGCCGCCGATCCGGTCGCCGCTGTGCCGCTGCGGGGCGGGCAGCACGGCGGGCAGGGTGGCGGTGTCCGCGTCCAGGGTCTCGGTGCTGGTGGCCGGGGCGGGTTCGGTGGGCTCGACCGGCGGCAGCGGGCGGCGCACGCCGCGGCTGCGGGAGGGGCGCTCCGGGCGGGCGCCGCGGGCGGTCAGTTCGGCGTCGATCTCCTGGGCCGAGAGCGGGGCGGTGGCCTCGGCGGGCAGGTCGGTGTCGTCGGTGGCGGGAGTGCCGGGAGCGCCGTGGGTGGCAGCCCCGGCGGGCAGGTCGGCGTCGTCGATGGTGGCGGCGGGGGAAGCGGTGGCCTCGGCGGCGGTGGTCACGGCGGCCTGCGCGGCGGCCTCGGCGGCGGCCGCCGCGGGGCGGGGGTCGGGCTGCGGGGCGGCGGGCTTGAGCGCGGGGGCCTTCGGCGGGGCTGGTTTGAGCGCCGGTGCCGCCCCGGTGGCCCTGGTGACGGCGCCGTTCGGCGCGCCCTTGGCCGGGGCCTTGGCGGCTGCCGCGGCCGTGCCGTTGGCCGCGCCGGTGCGCTTCGCGGGGCCGTTCGCGGCACCCTTGGCGGGGGCCTTGGCCGGTGTCCTGGCGGCGCTCTTCGCGGCGCCCTTCGCGGGGCTTCCGGCGGCCCGGCCGGGGCCGGTCTGCTGCTCCGGAGTTCCGGGCTCGGCCCGGGACGCCGCGCCGTCCGTCCCGGACGTGTCGACGATCGCCTTGGTGCCGTCAGCCACCGTGGTCCTGCCTCCCCTTGTGTCGCCCCGGACGGTCCCGGGACGGTCGACGCCCCGTTGCCGGGGGTGGTCGGCCGTGCAAGGTCAATTGTGCCCACTCCGGGCCGTCCCGTACGACCTCTGAGAGTGCCTGGGGGTTGCCCGATTACCCACTTCCGGTGGAACGGCAGACGAATGGGCCGGAATCGGGGTACACCCCGACTCCGGCCCACGGAAAGCGGACTGAGGGTCCGACGGATCGACTCCACCCGGTTGAGGCGGCGTCAACCCCGGTGCGGCCTCCGGTGCGGTCTCCGGTGCGGCGCCCGGATCAGCGGCCGAGCTTGCGGCGGAGCATGCCGGTGAGGGAGCTCAGCTCCTCGATCCGCATCCGGCGGGCCACCACCAGGAACACCGAGAGCTGCGCGCCGGCCGCCACCAGCAGGGTCAGCACGCTGCCGAACCACCCGTCCAGCACCTGCAGGGCGAGCACCTCCAGGACCAGGCCGACCACGGCGGCGGGCAGCGAGGCGATCGCCAGCCGGACGTAGGTCTTGGTGATCCGGCCGGTGTCCAGGCCGCCGATCTTCGCCTTCAGCTTGGGCACCGCCACGGTCACGCCGACCGCGTACGACAGGCCGTAGCCCAGCGCCATGCCGGTGACCGCCCACTGGGCGGGCAGCACCAGCCAGCACAGCAGCGCGATCAGGGCCTGGGTGACCGCCACCCAGACCGTGTTGGAGAACGGTGTCCGGGTGTCCTCGTAGGCGTAGAAGCCGCGCAGCAGCACGTACTGCACCGAGTACGGGATCAGGCCGAGGGCGAAGGCGGAGAGCATGAAGCCGACGCCGGTGGCGCCGTGCGCGACCGCGCCGCCGTTGCCCAGGCCGTAGATCGAGGAGCCGATCACCGGGCCGAGTGACAGGAACAGGAACGCGGCCGGGACGATCGCCACCGCCGAGGTGCGCAGGCCGTACGAGAGGTCGTCGCGGACCGCGCCGCCGTCCTCGTCGGCCGCCGCCCGGGAGAGCCGGGGGAGCACCGCGCTCATCACCGAGACGGTGATCACCGCCATCGGCAGCTGCCAGATCAGCAGCGCGTTGGAGTAGGCGGCCAGGCCGACGCCGAGGTGGCCGTCATCCTCGGCGGCCTTGCCGGCGGCGGTGGCGAGCTGGGTGATGACCAGGAAGCCGGCCTGGTTGGCCAGCACGAACAGGAAGGTCCACTTGGCCAGCCGGGCGGCCTTGCCCAGGCCGTGCCCGCGCCAGTCGAACCGGGGCCGGAAGGAGAAGTCCGCCGCCCGCAGGTACGGGATCATCGACAGTGCCTGCACGGCCAGGCCGAGCATGGTGCCGATGCCGAGCAGCCGGACGCCCTCGGGGGAGATGGTCTGCGGGGTGACCTCGGTGTGCTGGAAGGTGCCGTACACCGCGATGTACATCACGAAGGTGAAGATCACCACGACGTTGTTCAGGACCGGCGTCCACATCATCGCGCCGAACCGGCCGCGGGCGTTGAGGATCTGGCCCATCACCACGTGCACGCCCATGAAGAAGATGGTCGGCAGGCAGTAGCGGGCCAGCGCCACCGTGGTGTCGGCGCTGGCCCGGTCGCGCATCAGCGCGTGCGAGATCAGCTGCACCAGCACCGGCGCGGCCAGCACCGCGACGAACACCACGCCGGCCAGGCCGGTCACCACCAGGGTGAGCAGCCGGTTGGCGTACGCGGTGCCGCCGTCCTCGTCGTTCTTCATGCTGCGCACCAGCTGCGGCACGAACACCGCGTTCAGCGCGCCGCCGCCGATCAGGATGTACAGCAGGGTGGGCAGCGTGTTGGCGGCGTTGTACGAGTCGCCCATCGAGGCCACGCCGATCGCGGCGGCGATCACCATGGTGCGCAGGAAGCCGGTGCCGCGGGAGACCAGGGTGCCGGCCGCCATGATGGCGCTGGAGTTCAGCAGGTTGGCGACCTTGCTGCCACCGCCGCCGCTGTTCTCGGCGGCGGGTGCGGCGGGTGCGGCGGGCGCGGGCTGCGGTTCGGCGGGCGGAGCGGCGGCCGCGTCGGCCTCCAGCACCGCGGCGTCGGCCCGCAGCAGCGCCTCCTCCTCGGACAGCGGCGGGTCGAACTCGATCGGCGGCACGTACGGGTGCGGGCCGGGCCCGGCGGGGGCGGCGTTCGCGGCGGCGCCGGACAGCAGGGAGTCCACCCCGACGTACTCCACTTCCTCCGCCGGCCGCCCGAGGTCCCACCGCCGGTCGGCCGGCGGCGCGGCCGGGGCGGCAGCGGGCTCCACCGGCTCCGCCGCGACCGGCTCGGCGGTCTCGGCTGCTCCGGTGCCGACCCCGGCCGCGGCCTCGGCGGCGGCCGACGCCCAGCGCGGGGCCGGGGCGATCAGCTGGAGGGTGCTCTCCGGGTCCTGGCCGGGCGGCGGCGCCGCGCCCTCCGCGGGATGCGGCGCGGGGGCGTCCGCCCCGTACGGCGCGGCCGGCCCGGGGACGGCGCCGTACGGGTCCGCGGCGCCGTAGGCCCCCTCGGCGTACGGGTCGTGGGCGTAGGTGTCGGCGACGTACCAGTCGGCGCTGGGGTCCGCGGGCGCGGCGGCGGACCGGGGGCCGCCCGGGCCGTCCTGGGGCCGGCCGCCGCCCTGGTCCTGTGCTGCTCGCTCGCTCCGCTCGTTCATGCCACCAATCCACGTCAGAAGAGAGGGGGGTGTGGGCCCCCGGGGTGGGACGGCCTAGTGATCCACCTTCTCATCACCGGCCACCCGATCCGTGTCACCCGAGCCGGACGGCGGCTCCGCGTCGGACGGCGCTCCCTCGGCACCGTCCAGCGGGCGGTCCGGGTCCTCGTCCGCCTCACCCGTCGCCCTGCGCTTCTTGCGCTGCAGGGAGAACCGGACCCCGGCCAGGATCATCAGCACGGTACCGCTGGCGATCACGTACGTCACGCCGCTGGCCACCGAGGTCACGTCGACCGTGAACACCACCGGCTCGCCATAGGGCTGGGCGTTCGGGCCGGTGGTCCAGAGCTGCGCGGTCACCAGGACCGGGCCGTTGACCTGGGCCTCGGCGGGGAAGCGGAAGGTGCGGCTGGTGGTGGCGTCCAGCACCACCGGCTGGATCGGGTAGTCGATCTTGAGGCGGTTCTGCTGGGCCGAGCTGATCCGCAGCTCCAGGTTGCCGACCGACTGGGTCAGGTCGTTCTTCACACTGACCAGCAGCGTCGCGTTGTCGCCCGGCAGCGTCACCATCGTCTTCGTCGGCACCCGGACCGCCGACTTCAGGTTGGTCAGGTAGCGCTGCACCCCGGCCCGGTACTCCCGGCCCTCCTGCGGCCGGTCCCGCCACTCGGTCGACATCGCCCGGACCATGGCCGCGCCGAACGAGCCGCGCACCCGCTCCGGCTGGGTCAGGATCGTCAGCAGCTGGTCCACGCCGTCCTGCAGCGACATGGTCTCCGCCAGCTCGGCCGAGGACAGCTCCGAACCCGCGGCCTCCGGCGGGTAGGTGCCCGGGACGTCGGCGTTGGCGTTCGGGTCCGGCTTCTCCTCGGCGACCTTCTGCAGCGTCACCGGCGTCACCCAGCCGCCGTTGCCCGAGGCGCTCTGCATCGCGTCGTGCAGCGCCTGCGCGGTGCCGACGGTCAGTGCCCGGGCCGGCAGCACCAGCAGGCCGCGCGGGTGCTCGGGCTCCTGGTGGGCGATCGCCAGGCTCTCGGCGAGGAAGCGCTGCTCGGCCGCGGTGCGGTCGCTGTCGGCGGCCAGGTCGTGCTGGAACGGACCGGCCAGCACGGGGTCGGAGACCACCGCGGTCTGCCCGTTGCCGATCGACCGGGCCGCGCCCGGGGTGTACGACAGCTTGTCGCTCTCCGGCATCGAGTCGCCGTTCACCAGCAGCACCCGCCCGCCCGCGGCGGCGGACACCGCGGCCGTCCGCTGGTCCAGCCAGCCCTGGTACGGCCAGGCCACGTCCGAGTGGGCGTCCACCGACAGCCGCAGCTCGGTGGTGATCTGACCTGCCGTCACGGCCTTGCGCAGCGCGGCGTCCATGCCCTTCAGACCGGCCCCGTTGTGCGCGATCGAGGCCAGGTCCGGGTCGGCGTACGGCAGCGACACCACCTCGGTGCCGGGCGCGGACAGCGCCTGCCGCAGCTTCGCCAGCCAGGCCGTGGCCGCGTCCCGGCCGCCGCCCTGCACGGTGTTGTCCTCGCGCGCGGAGTCGCCCAGGGTGCCCGGCTTCTGCACCCGGTACGCCTTGGTCATCGCGTACACGGTGTCCAGCAGGTTCGGGTCGATCGCCCAGGTCAGCCCCGGCATGGTGGCGCCGATCTCGACCAGCCGGTTCAGCCGGCCGTCGCCGGTGAGCTCGGCGGCCAGGCTGTCGTCGCGCAGCACCGGCGTCTGGTCGGCGTCCGGCATGGTCTGGGCGACCAGCACCGGGGTGTGGGTCAGCGGCCAGACCACCGCCACCTCGGACGGCTTCGCGGCGGTCCGCCCCTGGAACGGCAGGTAGGTGCGGGCGATGCCCAGCGAGTGCGGCTTCTCGTCGCCGGTGCTGCCCCAGACGTCCACCGCCAGCTCGTAGCTGCCGGTCTCCTTGGCCCGCAGCGCCGACACCGGCAGCGAGACCGGCACCGTCCGGCTCTGCCCCGGCTCCAGGTCGCCGAGCTCCGGCGCCGGACTGTCCAGCGCCACCCCGTCGTAGGTGTTGCTGGGGGTGGAGCGGGTGGCGACCAGGGCGAGCTCGCTGCGCGCCGTCATCGGTCGGGACTGGTTCGGCTGCCGGACCTTCAGGGTCGGCGACTTCAGTTTCTCCGCACCGGAGTTGGCGACCGTGACGGTCACCGTCACGGTGTCGTTCTCGTGCGCGGTCCGCGGCGAGACGGTGTCGATCCGGACCGTCGCCGGGTAGTCGCCGGCGGCGGTCGCCAGCACCGGGGCCGCGGCCGCCGCCGGGGCGCCCGCGATCGCCGCGACCAACCCGCCCGCCAGCAGGGCCGCGGCGCTCCTGACCGACCGGCCCGCCCGCCGTCCGCGGCGCCCGGTCGCCGCTGTACCCCGCCCGGTCCGCTCGTCCACGCGCGTCCTCGCCGTTCCCGATCGTCTCGATCACTCCACGCACCCGCCGCGGCCGACCCGACCGGCGGTCTCCCACGAGGAGCGTTCACCCGGCATGGTAACGACGCCTCCCGGCCCGTAGTGCTGCGGGCCGGGAGCTGTCCGGGCGGGCCGGGGGAGCGAAACGGGAGGGCGGCGGGTCAGGCCGGGCACGTACCCTTGTGAGCCGTGTCCACTGCCAATGCGTCCAGCGCCAATCATTCCAGCTCCGCCGACCCGATCGCCCTGCCGGGGCTGACCGAGGCGCAGACCCGCGGCCTGCAGGAGCTGCTCCGGGTCTCCCCGGTCGCCGACGAGATCGCCCGCCGCTTCCAGGAGGCCGGCCACCGGCTGGCGCTGGTCGGCGGCTCGGTCCGGGACGCCCTGCTCGGACGGCTCGGCAACGACCTCGACTTCACCACCGACGCCCGCCCGGAGCAGATCCTCAAGCTGGTCAAGGGCTGGGCCGACGCGGTCTGGGACGTCGGCATCGCGTTCGGCACCGTCGGCGCCCGCAAGGACACCCCGGAGGGTTCGTTCCTGATCGAGATCACCACCTACCGCAGCGAGGCCTACGACCGGACCTCCCGCAAGCCCGAGGTCAGCTACGGCGACTCGATCGAACAGGACCTGGTGCGCCGCGACTTCACCGTCAACGCGATGGCCGTCGACCTGCCCGGCCGGGGCTTCGTCGACCCGCACCGCGGCCTGGAGGACCTGGAGGCCCGGGTGCTGCGCACCCCCGCCACCCCCGAGGAGTCCTTCTCCGACGACCCGCTGCGGATGATGCGCGCGGCCAGGTTCGCCGCCCAGCTGGACTTCGACCCGGCGCCCGAGGTGGTCGCCGCGATGACCGCGATGGCCGACCGGATCGGCATCGTCTCCGCCGAGCGGGTCCAGGCCGAGCTCAACAAGCTGCTGCTCGCCGAGCACCCGGTCAAGGGCCTGCGCCTGCTGGTCGACACCGGCCTGGCCGACCACGTGCTGCCCGAACTCCCCGCGCTGCGGCTGGAGAGCGACGAGCACCACCGGCACAAGGACGTCTACGAGCACTCGCTGACCGTCCTGGAGCAGGCGATCGCGCTGGAGACCGACGGCCCCGACCTGGTGCTGCGGCTCGCCGCCCTGCTGCACGACATCGGCAAGCCGCGCACCCGCCGCTTCGAGTCCGACGGCCGGGTCTCCTTCCACCACCACGAGATGGTCGGCGCGAAGATGACCCGCAAGCGGATGCGCGAGCTCAAGTACTCCAACGACCTGACCAACGAGGTGTCCCGGCTGGTCGAGCTGCACCTGCGCTTCCACGGCTACGGCGGCGGCGAGTGGACCGACTCCGCGGTGCGCCGCTACGTCGCCGACGCCGGGCCGCTGCTGAGCCGCCTGCACAAGCTGACCCGCTCCGACTGCACCACCCGCAACAAGCGCAAGGCCGCCGCGCTGGCCCGCACCTACGACTCGCTGGAGGAGCGGATCGTCGCCCTCCAGGCGCAGGAGGAGCTGGACGCGATCCGGCCCGCGCTGGACGGCAACGAGATCATGGAGCTGCTCGGGCTGCGCCCCGGCCCCGCGGTCGGCCGCGCGTACAAGCACCTGCTCGAACTGCGCCTGGAGCACGGCCCGATGGAGCACGAGGCCGCGGTGGCCGCCCTGCGCGAGTGGTGGGCGGCCCAGCCGCAGGACTGACGTCCGCCGGGCTCAGCGCACCGAGGCGGTGGGCTTCGGAACGCCGGTCGCGGCACCGGTCGGGGCGGGCTTCACCGTCCCGCCGGTCGTCCCGCCCGGGGTGCCGCCGGTCGTGCCGCTGGTCGTGCCGTTCGCCGGGACCAGGCACAGCCGGTACTTCTTGGTCTTGCCGCTCTTCCGGTACCGGCCGTCGTGTGCGGTCGAACCCGGGTGGCTCTTGGCGCAGTTGACCGGGCTGGCGATGTAGTTGTCCCTGGCCTGCACCTTCCAGGCGGCCTCCGGGGCGGTGCACGCGACCTTGCCGTGCTTGGCGTTCAGGCACTCGCCGACGGCCGGGCCCTTGTCCGGCTTGAAGACCGCGTACAGCGCGAACAGGCCGCCGATCAGCACCGTCACGATGCCGATCTGCCACAGGCAGCCCGCCTTGCGCTTCGTCTTCGCGGACGGCTCGGGCGGCGGCGGGTTCTGGCCCCAGGACTGCGGCTGGCCGTAGCCGGAGGGCTGCTGCCCGTACGGCGGCGGCTGCTGGGCGCCGGGCAGGCCGTACGGGTTGGGCTGCCCGTACGGGCCGGGCGGCGGCGGATTGCTCATCTGTTCTTCCCCCATGAGACATGCGACGGAAACGCGGTGCCGTGCGCCCACGACCCTAGCGCCCGCCCGTGATCCCGTCAGGCCGTGGCCCCGTCGGGCTGGGCCCCCGTCAGGCCGGTTGCCCGGCCCGGCGGGAGGCCCGGAAGTAGAGCAGCGCCCCGACCGCGTACAGCACGCCGAGGCCGACCAGCACCGGGACCGAGCGCCCGTGCAGCGGCAGCACCAGGGCGGTCACCCCGGCCGCGGCCACGAACGCGACGTTCACCAGCACGTCGTAGAGGGCGAACACCCGGCCGCGGAACTCGTCCTCCACCGACTCCTGGACCAGGGTGTCCGCACAGATCTTGGTGCCCTGGGTGGCCACCCCGAGCAGCAGTGCGGCGGCCATCACCGGAACCTGCCGGAAGCTGGTGCCGAGCGCGGGGACGATCACCGCGGCGCCGGCCAGGCAGACCGCCATCCAGCCGGACAGGCCCAGCCGCCGGGTGCACCACGGGCTGACCAGCGCGGCCAGGCCGAAGCCCACCGCGGACATGCTGACCGCCAGGCCGAGGGTGGCCAGTCCGCCGTCCACGTCCGACGGGTCGTTGAAGGTGTACCGGGACAGCATCAGCACCACCACGGTCAGCACCCCGTAGCCGAACCTGGCCAGGGTCACCGCGGCCAGCGCGTGCACCGCCGGACGGCAGTCCCGCAGCAGGTGCCGCACCCCGCCCAGCAGGTCGTGCCAGGTGGTCGACAGGGCCTCGCGCAACGGGAGTTCGCTGCGCCGCTCGGGGCCCAGCTCGTCCGGCCCGATCCGCCGGGCGGCCAGCGCGGCGGACAGGTACAGCAGGGCGGACAGCGCCACCATCGCGGCGTTCGCGCCCGGGCCGGGCGACATCACCAGCCGGATCAGGACACCGAGGCCCGCGCCGCCGGCCGCCGCGACGGTGCCCAGGGTCGGTGACACCGCGTTGGCGGTGACCAGTTCGGAGGCGGTCACCACCCGGGGCAGCGCGGCGGACAGGCCGGCCAGGATGAACCGGTTGAACGCCATCAGCAGCAGCGCCGCCGTGTAGACCAGCCCGCGCGGCGCCTCGATCAGCACCAGGGCGGTGGTCAGCAGGCCGATGCCGAACCGGGCCAGGTTGCCCCTCAGCAGCACCTGGCGCCGCCGCCAGCGGTCCAGCAGCACCCCGGTGAACGGGCCGATCACCGAGAACGGCAGCGTCACCACGGCCAGGGCCGCGGCGATCTCGACCGGGGAGGACTGGTGGTCCGGCGAGAAGATCGCGTAGGTGGCCAGCGAGGCCTGGAACACCCCGTCCGACAGTTGCGAGAGCAGCCGGACCGTCAGCAGCCGCCGGAAGCCCGGCCCGTGCAGCAGCCCGCTGAGGGTGGCCTCCCGCGGGGGCCGTTCGGTGATCACCCGCCAAGGGTGCCACGAGCCCGGCGGCGTTTCACGTGAAACATCCGCCAACGGACGGCGACCGGTCACCGGCGCGGCACCGATGTCCTGGACGCCGTCCGGTCGTTGAGCACCCGGGGAGGAACCCGGGGGAGGGACCGACGCACCACGCACCACGAGAGGCTCCCATGCGCGACGAGTTCACCGCCCTGCTGCTCGGCCAGGTCGGTCAGCACGAGGGACGCGACCCCGACGGCAGCTGGAACAACCACCAGCGCTACAGCACCGAGACCCCCGGCCTGGAGTGGTCCGACGGCCAGCCCTGGTGCGCGACCTTCGAGTCCTGGGGTGCCCACCAGGTTGGCATGGACGGGCTCTGGCCGATCACCGCCTCCTGCCTCTACGCCGTCAACTGGTGGAAGCAGCAAGGCCGTTGGACCGAATATCCGGTGCTCGGCGGCCCGTTCTACCTCGGCCCCGACGGCGGCACCCACACCGGCGTGGTGGTCGCCTACGACGCCGACACCATCACCACCGTCGAGGGCAACACCAACACCGGCGGCTCCCCGCAGGGCGACGGCGTCTACCGCCGCACCCGCAACCGCCGCGGCCCCGGCTCCCCGTACGGCTACGGCGTCCCCGCCTACCCCGAGGGCACCGTCTCCGCCGACCCGGGGCTCGGCGGCGTGCCCTCGGCGCGGACCTCCGGGCAGGCGACGGCGCCGGCGGCGCAGGCCCCGCGCTGGCCCGGGCGGTACCTGCAGCTGCAGACCCCGATGCTGCACGGGGACGACGTGCTGATGTGGCAGAGCCGGATGGCGGCCCGGGGCTGGGCGATCACCGCGGACGGCTGGTACGGCCCGGCCTCGGCGCAGATCTGCCGGGCCTTCCAGCAGCGCCACGGCCTGGGCGTGGACGGCATCGTCGGCCCGATCACCTGGAACGCGACCTGGTCCTGACCCGCCGGTGAAACGCCGGAGGGCCGCCCCGTTCGAAAACGGGACGGCCCTCCGGCACCGCCTGGCAGAACGTCGGATCACCGGAAAATCAGCACCCGGTGCTCAGTGCTCAGCGCTCAGCCATGACAGCGAGCAGGCTTCGCTGCGCTCAGCGCTCACCGGCAACAGCGAGCAGGCTTCGCTGCGCTCAGCGCTCGACCTCGCCGCGGATGAACTTCTCGACGTTCTCCTTGGCCTCGTCGTCGAAGTACTGCACCGGCGGGGACTTCATGAAGTACGAGGACGCGGAGAGGATCGGGCCGCCGATGCCGCGGTCCTTGGCGATCTTCGCGGCGCGCACGGCGTCGATGATGACACCGGCCGAGTTCGGGGAGTCCCAGACCTCGAGCTTGTACTCGAGGTTCAGCGGGACGTCGCCGAACGCGCGGCCCTCGAGGCGGACGTACGCCCACTTGCGGTCGTCGAGCCACGCCACGTAGTCGGACGGGCCGATGTGGACGTTCTTGGCGCCCAGCTCGCGGTCGCGGATCTGCGAGGTGACGGCCTGGGTCTTGGAGATCTTCTTGGACTCCAGGCGCTCGCGTTCGAGCATGTTCTTGAAGTCCATGTTGCCGCCGACGTTCAGCTGCATGGTGCGCTCGAGGATGACGCCGCGGTCCTCGAAGAGCTTCGCCATCACGCGGTGCGTGATGGTCGCGCCGACCTGGGACTTGATGTCGTCGCCGACGATCGGGACACCGGCCTCGGTGAACTTGTCGGCCCACTCCTTGGTGCCGGCGATGAACACCGGGAGGGCGTTCACGAAGGCGACCTTGGCGTCGATGGCGCACTGGGCGTAGAACTTGGCGGCGGCCTCGGAGCCGACCGGCAGGTAGCAGACCAGGACGTCGACCTGGCGGTCCTTCAGGACCTGCACGACGTCGGCCGGAGCCTCGTCGGACTCCTCGATGGTCTCGCGGTAGTACTTGCCCAGGCCGTCGAGGGTGTGGCCGCGCTGCACGGTGACGCCGGTCGGCGGCACGTCGCAGATCTTGATGGTGTTGTTCTCGCTGTTGCCGATGGCGTCGGCCAGGTCGAAGCCGACCTTCTTGGCGTCCACGTCGAAGGCGGCGACGAACTCGACGTCCTTCACGTGGTAGTCGCCGAACTGGACGTGCATCAGGCCCGGGACCTTACCGGCCGGGTCGGCGTCCTTGTAGTACTCGACACCCTGCACCAGCGAGGCGGCGCAGTTGCCCACGCCGACGATGGCTACGCGAACCGAACCCATTCCGGTTGCTCCCTGAATCTCATGAGGTCCGCCGTGCTGTGGCGGGGTCCTCGTTCCACATGTTCTGTCTGTCAGACGGGCGCGCGGGGCGCCCACGCCTCGCCGCGGGCGGCGGAGCCGGCGCGGTGCTGCGGCACTCCGGTCAGGAGCGCCCCGGGCGGTCGTACGGTGGCCCGGTCGGGTCCGGGGACCCGGCGGCCGGGCCACGGCCGTCCGAAGTGTCGGGGGACGCGGGTCCGCGTCCGGTCCTGGTGGCCCGCTCGGTCTCGATCAGCTCGTTGAGCCAGCGGACCTCGCGCTCCACCGACTCCAGGCCGTGGCGCTGGAGTTCGAGGGTGTAGTCGTCGAAGCGCTCGCGGGTGCGGGCGACGGAGCTGCGCATCCGCTCCAGCCGCTCCTCCAGCCGGCTGCGGCGGCCTTCCAGCACGCGCATCCGGACGGCCCGGTCGGTCTGCCCGAAGAAGGCGAAGCGGACGCCGAAGTGCTCGTCCTCCCAGGCCTCCGGGCCGGAGTCGGCGAGCAGCTCCTCGAAGCGCTGCTTGCCCTCCGGGGAGAGCCGGTAGGTGATCTTCGACCGCTTGCCGTTGAGCGCGGTGGCCGGGACGTACTCGACGTCCGGGTTGTCCTCGACCAGGAAACCCTGGGCGACCAGGCTCTTCAGACAGGGGTAGAGCGTTCCGTACGAGAAGGCCCGGAAGGAGCCCAGCAGCACGTTGAGCCGCTTGCGCAGCTCGTAGCCGTGCATGGGCGCGTCGTGGAGCAGGCCGAGGACGGCGAATTCGAGGACGCCGGAGCGTCGGCTCATGCCGCCTTCCTCCTTCCGTGAGGGTCCTGCTCGTCCGGACCGGGGGCCGGCCCGGCAGAGTATGCCGGGCCGATGTGTCGCGCCGATGTATCGGCTCGATATATCGGCCACACTAATCCCGGGTCACGAAAGGAGCAAGGGGGGCACGCGTAACCGCGATCACAAGGGGTTTGGGCAACGGGCGTGTAATGAATCCCGGTCGGTTCGTCCCGGTTGGCTCGTAATGCCCGATTGGAGACCTTTTTTGGGGCCGTACTCTTTCGCCTGTGCACCCTGGACCGAGGAGCTGCTGAGAGATGAGCGAACACCGGCGCAGGTCGGCCGACCCCGGGGGCGAGCAGCCACCCCGGAACGCCGACGCGGGCAGGCCGTATGCCTACGGCAACCCGGTCGAGGGCGCACCCGAGTACGGAAGCGGCCCCGGCGGTGAGCCGGGTCTGCGACGGGCGGTCCGGCAGACCCCCGAGCAGCCGCGGCCGACCCGGGCGGAGATGCGCAAGCAGTCCCGCAAGGGTGGCGGCTCCGGCGACGGCGGTTCCGGTGGCTCCGGCGGCGGCCGGGCGGCCGGTCGCGGCGGCAGGCCCGGCAAGCCGGGCAAGAAGCGGCTGATCGACTACCCCCGGTTCGGCAAGCAGGGCTTCCGGCGCTGGATGCCCTCCTGGAAGCAGGTGCTGAGCCTGTTCCTGGTCTTCTTCGGCGGCGGCGTGGCGGCGATAGGCACCGCCTACGCGCTGGTCGAGGTGCCGAACGCGAAGAAGGCGCTGGAGATCCAGAGCAGCACCTACTACTGGGCCGACGGCTCCGAGATGGTCCGCAAGGGCTCCACCAACCAGCAGCTGGTGGAGCTCTCGGCGATCAGCCGGTCCGCCCAGGACGCGGTGATCGCGGCGGAGAACTCGACCTTCCGCACCGACTCCGGCATCGACCCCAAGGGCATCGCCCGCGCCGTCTACAAGATGGCCACCGGCGGGGAGACCCAAGGCGGTTCGACCATCACCCAGCAGTACGTGAAGAACGTCTACCTGTCGCAGGACCAGACCCTGTCGCGGAAGGCGAAGGAGTTCTTCATCACGCTGAAGGTGAACGGGTCGAAGACCAAGGAGGAGATCCTCGAGGGCTACCTGAACACCAGCTGGTTCGGCCGCGGCGCGACCGGCATCCAGGCCGCCGCGCAGGCGTACTACGGCGTGGACGCCAGCAAGATCGACAACTGCCAGGGCGCCATGCTGGCGGGCCTGCTGAAGGGCGCGGGCCTCTACGACCCCAGCCTCAGCAAGGAGAACCACGCGCGCATGGTGGAGCGCTGGAACTGGATCCTGGACCGGATGGTCACCACCAAGGTGCTGTCCGCCGAGGACCGGGCCAAGTGCAAGGACTTCCCGGAGCCGATCCAGGTCAAGGCGAACGCCGACATGAACGGCGAGATCTCCTACCTGGTCGACACCGCCAACAAGTACGTGATGGCCCAGGACCCGAGCATCACCCAGGCGGCGCTGGACCGCGGCGGCTTCGAGATCCACACCACCTTCCAGAAGGACAAGGTCGACGCCCTGAAGAAGGCCGTCGACGACTTCCAGGCGGCCCGGCTCCACCCGGACAAGGAGCCGAAGGACCAGAACATCCAGATCGGCGCGGCCTCGGTGGTGCCCAACGACGGCGCCATCGTGGCGATCTACGGCGGCCCGGGCATCGACAAGAACCACTTCACCAACAACGCCGACGCCAAGGGCGTCCCGGTCGGCTCGACCTTCAAGCCGATCGTGCTGGCGACCGCGATGGAGAACGGCGTCCTCACCAAGAACGGCGAGGACGGCCAGCCGGCCAAGATCAACCCGAACTCGCGCTACCTGGCCGAGAACATGTCGGTGATCCGCCGCCCGGACGGCACCCCGGCCATCGGCGACGACGGCAAGCCCTACAAGCAGCGCAACAGCGACGGCGGCGGCAAGGGCTACGTGACGCTCCGCCAGGCCATGCAGTGGTCGTACAACGTGCCGTTCGTGCAGCTCGGCCAGGACGTCGGCGGCAAGAACGTCGAGAACATGGCGCTCAAGCTGGGCCTGCGCAAGGAGAGCCTGGCCCCGTCCAGCACGCTGACCTTCCCGCTGGGCACCTCGACCCCGAGCGCGATCCGGATGGCCTCGGTGTACTCGGTGTTCGCCGCCCGCGGCCAGCAGACCGACCCGTACTCGGTCACCTCGGTGAAGTACCACGGCAAGGACCTGCCGAACATCGGCAAGCCGGCGCCGAAGACCGCGCTGGACCAGGCGGTCGCGGACAACATCACCGACGTGCTCTACAACGTGGCGAAGAACGGTACCGGTACCAAGACCAACGAGCTCGGCTTCCCGGTGGCGGGCAAGACCGGCACCACCGACGACGGCATGTCGGCGTGGTGGATCGGCTTCACGCCGACCCTGTCCACCTCGGTCAGCATGTGGCGCGAGGACCCGGCCACCAAGGCGGGCCTGCAGTCGCTGGACGGCACCGGCGGCAAGAGCGACGTGCACGGTGGTGACTTCCCCGCGGAGATCTTCACCCGGTACATGAAGGTGGTCGGCCCCGGGAACCCGAAGGCCTTCCCGACCCCGGCGCCCTGGGGCGACCAGGTCGACTCCTCGGGCGCCCCGGCCACCGCGTCCGCCTCGGCCTCGGCCCCGGCGTCCGCGCCCCCGGTCGAGCAGCCGCCGACGATGCCCTCCATGCCCACGGAGAGCAGCACGCCGCGCCCGCCGACCCCCGGCCCGACCTCCAGCAAGACCCCGGACTGTCTGCTCGGTCTCTGCCCGAGCACCGGCAACACCAAGCAGCCGACCTCCCCGCCCACCAAGACCGGCGGCCCCGGGGGCGGCGGCCCCGGCGGTGGTGGCGGCGGCGTCAACACCGGCGGCTAGCGCCGGGAGGCACCGATCCGGAGGGGCACGGGGACGCGAGCGCGTCCCCGTGCCCCTCTTCGATTGCGCGGGGCCGTGCGGCAGTATGTGCGCCATGACGTCCAGCCTTCGTGACGAGACCTCAGCGCCCGGCCCCGCCCAGGCCGAGGGACCGCTGCCGAATACCGTGGTGGTGCCCGCGGACGAGGACCCGGTCGCGGCGGCCGGCAGCGAACTGCTCGGCGGCCCGCCCGGGCGCCGGGCGCTGCTCGGGGTGTCCTGGTGGACGCCGGCCAAGTTCCTCGCGCTGGCGGTGATCGCCTGCTACGTGATCGGCCTGTTCCAGAAGGCCCCGTGCTACACCGACGGCTGGTTCCACGGCGCCGCCACCCAGTACACCAAGGCCTGCTACAGCGACATCCCGCACCTGTTCACCGGGCGCGGCTTCGCGGACGGGCTGCACCCGTACCTGGACCCGATCCCGCAGAGCTCGCCGGACATGCAGTACCTCGAGTACCCGGTGCTGACCGGCCTGTTCATGCAGATCGCGGCCTGGCTGACCACCCGCACCGGCGACGTGATGAGCCGTGAGCAGTGGTTCTGGATGGTCAACGCCGGGATGCTGATGATCTGCGCGGTGGTCGCCGTGGTCGCCACCTCGCGCACCCAGCGCCGCCGCCCGTGGGACGCCCTGCTGTTCGCGCTGGCCCCGGCCCTGGCACTGAACTCCACCATCAACTGGGACCTGCTCGCGGTGGCGCTGGCCGCCGTGGCGATGGCCTACTGGTCGGGCTCCCGGCCGGTCTGGGCGGGCGTGTTCATCGGCCTGGCCACCGCCGCCAAGCTGTACCCGGTGCTGCTGCTCGGCCCGCTGCTGATCCTCTGCCTGCGGGCCGGCCGGTGGAAGGAGTTCGGGCAGGCGCTGGGCGGCGCGGCCGGCGCCTGGCTGGTCGTCAACCTGCCGATCATGCTGGCCAACTGGAAGGGCTGGGTGACGTTCTACAGCTTCAGCCAGACCCGCAAGGAGGACTTCGGCTCCTTCTGGCTGATCTTCATGCAGAGCGTCAACAAGGGCCGGAACCTGGAGACCCTGAACACCTGGATCGCCGTCCTGCTGGTGCTCTGCTGCCTGGCGATCGCCTGGCTGGGCGTCAGCGCCGCCCGCCGCCCGCGCTTCGCCCAGCTGGCCTTCCTGGTGGTGGCGGCCTTCGTGCTGACCAACAAGGTCTACTCGCCGCAGTACGTGCTCTGGCTGGTCCCGCTGGCCGCGCTGGCCCGGCCGCGCTGGCGCGATTTCCTGATCTGGCAGGCCTGCGAGGTGCTGTACTTCCTCGGCGTCTGGTCGTACCTGGCGAACATCAGCGACAACAAGCACCACGGCATCGACCAGGACTGGTACCACTTCGCCATCGCGCTGCACCTGGTCGGCACCCTGTACCTCTGCTACGTGGTGGTCCGCGACATCCTGTACCCGGACCGCGACCCGGTCCGCTGGGACGGCAGCGACGACCCGTCCGGCGGCGTGCTGGACGGCGCCCCGGACCGGTTCGTCCTCGGTACCGCACGCGGCCTGCGCGAGGAGGCGAGCTACGCCGCGTACGCCCCGCAGGACGACTGGCTGGCGAAGCCCCTCCCCGCCACCGGCACCACCGCCGTGGAGCCGGAGCCCGGTCCGCGCCCCGAGTAGGCCCGCCCGGCCCCGCACGCGAGGAAGCCTGCCCGCCGTCCCCGGCGGGCAGGCTTCCTGCCGTCGTACCGCTGCTGCGCCGCGGTCGGCTCAGCGCTCGACCACCCGGTCGAAGTGGGTGGTGGTGTGCCGGATCGTCAGCTTCAGCTCCTCGCCGATCGCCGGCGGCGCGATCTCGCCGGGCAGGAACAGGATCGACACCTGCATGTGCGGCGGCTCGGCGAACCACAGCTGCTTGCCCTGCCACGAGTACGGCGAGAGCGTCCGGTTGACGGTGGCCAGGCCGGCCCGGGCCAGCCCCTTCGCCTTGTCGACCGCCCGGCTCACGTACTTGGGCGCCTCCAGGCCGACCCCGTGCGCGGTGCCGCCGGTGACCACCAGCAGGTGGCCGTCCGACTTGGCCTTGTTCTGCCGGTAGCCGTAGCGCTCGCCGGAGGCGATCGGGGTGACGTCGAGGACGGTGGCCCGGGAGGCCAGCGCCGCCACCTCGCCCAGCCAGAGCCGGGTGCCGATCCGGGACCGGAACTCGGTGCCGGGGTACTGGCCGGCCAGCCGCTGGACGTCCTTCGCGGCCAGGTGGCTGAGGTAGATCCGGCCGGTGGGCAGCCCGGCGTCGGCGATCGCCCGGACCACGCCGGCCACCTCGTCGACCGGGTCGCTGCCGTCCGGCCGGTCCAGCGGCAGGTGCACCGCGAAGCCCTCCAGCACCAGGTGCTGCACCGGCAGTTCGGCCAGCCGCGACAGCGCCACGCCGTGCCGCCGCATGCTGGTCATGCACTCCACCACCACCCGGGTCCCGGGCGGCAGCGCGGCGAGCGCCTCGGGGTGCGCGACGGTCCGCACCACCCGGCCGGCCGGCAGCCGGACGTCCGGCTCGCCGGGCCGGAACGGGGTGAGCACCAGCAGGTCGCCGGGGAAGACGGCGGCCAGCGCCGCCGCCTCGTCGGCGGTGCCGGCCGCCAGCATCGGCACACCGAGCCGGACGGCCTCGCCGGCCAGCCGGGCGTTGCCGAAGCCGTACCCGTTCCCCTTGGCCACCGGGACCAGCCCGGGGAACTCGGCCAGCAGCCGCTGCTGGTGCGCCCGCCAGAGGTCGGTCTCCACGTACATCGTCAAGGACACGGCGTTCTCCCCGGGGTGGTGGGCGCGGTGGTGGTGGGCGCGGTGGTCACCGGCGCGACATGTAGATGTCGAGGGCCTTGTGCAGCAGCTTGTTGAGAGGGAAGTCCCACTCGCCGAGGTACTCGGCGGCCTGGCCGCCGGTGCCGACCTTGAACTGGATCAGGCCGAACAGGTGGTCGTCCTCGTCCAGGGTGTCGCTGATGCCGCGCAGGTCGTAGACGCTCGCCCCGAGCGCGTACGCGTCCCGGATCATCCGCCACTGGATCGCGTTGGACGGCTTCACCTCGCGCTTGTGGTTGGCCGAGGCGCCGTAGGAGTACCAGACGTGCTCGCCGACCGTCAGCATGGTGGTCGCGGCCAGCGCCTCGCCGTCGTGGTAGGCGAGGTAGAGCCGCATCCGGTTCGGGTCCTCGGCGGACAGCGCCTTCCACATCCGCTGGAAGTAGGACAGCGGGCGCGGGGTGAAGCGGTCGCGCTCGGCGGTCACCAGGTAGAGCTGGTGGAAGACCGCCAGCTCCTCGTAGCCGCCCTGGACGACCTCGACGCCGCTCTTGTCGGCCTTCTTGATGTTGCGCCGCCACAGCTGGTTGAAGCCGCGCTGCACGTCGTCCAGCGAGCGGTTGCCGAGCGGCACCTGGAACACGTAGCGGGGCTGCACGTCGCCGAAGCCCGCGCCGCCGTCCTCGCCCTGCAGCCAGCCGGAGCGGCGCAGCTGCTCGGCGGTCTCCGCCGCGCGCGGCTCGTACCAGTCCGGCTCGACGTCGCGCAGCCGCTTGGCCTGCTTGCCGGCGATCGCGTCCTTGATGGTCTGCGCCTCCCAGCGGCGGATCACCACCGGCGGGCCCATCTTCACCGTGAACGCGCCCTGCGCCTTCAGGTGGGCCAGCATCGGCTTCAGCCAGCCGTCCAGGTCGCCGTCGAACCAGTCGATCACCGGGCCCTCCGGCAGGTATGCCAAGTACCGCTTCACCTTGGGAAGTTGGCGGTACAGCACCAGTCCGGCCCCGACGATCCGGCCGGACGCGTCGAACCAGCCCAGGCTCTCCGACCGCCACTCCGCCTTGACGTCCGCCCAGGACGGCACCTGCATGTGACTGGCCGAGGTCCGGCTCTGCACGAAGGCGAGGTGCTCCTCACGCGTGATCGTCCGCAACCGCAGGCTCATGCTCCGTGCTCCTCCTCGTCGGGTCTACCCAGGGGTGACCCTATCGCCGCCCGAATCCCCGCTCCGGCCCGGACCGGGCCGGACGTGGCGGCGCCCCCCGTTCGCACCCGTGCAGGGGGTGCGTCCGGAGGGCACCGGAGGTCGAGCGGACCGGTTCCCGGGCTAGCCGGGGCCGCGCCCGGGGGTCACCACACGCCGCCGAACAGGCCGCCGTGCGCCACCCCCAGGAACAGGCCGAACGCGGCCGCGCCGGTGCCCAGCACGACCAGGAAGCGCTCCGCGGTGGTCACCGAGAGGAACAGTCCGGTCAGGCCGGCGGCGACGCCGAACAGGCCGGTCCAGGAGGTCAGCAGGTGCAGGTGGTGGAAGAACGAGGTGATGAAGGCGATCGCGCCGAGCAGGACGGTCACGCCCACGAGGGCGTTCTCCCGCGGGTGCGGGTGGCCGTCGGTGTTGAGGGTGAACTGCGGCCGGTGCGCGGTCTGGGCCATGGGGCTCACCTCCGGGGGAGGGGGAACGTTCGTTCTGTCCAGGTTGCGACCGATGTGACCGAAGTGACAACCCCGGGAGGGCGCTGTTTTGTCCACCGGTCGGCCCACCCGGTAGGCTGGCCCCTCTGCACCGGTGTAGGGGCGTGCCCGCATGCCCGCCACCACCGGTGCCGACGCGCAAAGCCCTCCTGCCACGGAGACACCGTGGCCGTTGAGTCCAAAGGAGGTGGGTTACACATGCGTCACTACGAGGTGATGGTCATCCTCGACCCCTCGGTCGAGGAACGCGCTGTCTCTCCCCTGATCGAGAGCTTCCTCAACGTCGTCCGCACCGGCGGTGGCAAGGTTGAGAAGGTCGACACCTGGGGTCGTCGTCGCCTGGCGTACGAGATCAACAAGCAGTCCGAGGGCATCTACTCGGTCATCGACCTCAAGGCCACGCCCGAGGTCGTCAAGGAGCTCGACCGCCAGCTCAGCCTGAGCGAGTCGGTTCTGCGGACCAAGGTCCTGCGCCCGGACACCCACTGAGCCCTTCCGGCGCCCGCGCCGGAGGCTCGCGTCCGGTGTTCCCCGTGGAACACCGCTGACGAGCACCGCAGAACTTCTTTCCGAGAGGTCATCACCACATGGCAGGCGAGACCGTCATCACCCTCGTCGGCAACCTCGTCGACGACCCCGAGCTCCGCTTCACCCCGTCGGGTGCGGCGGTGGCCAAGTTCCGCATCGCGTCCACTCCGCGCACCTTCGACCGCCAGACCAACGAGTGGAAGGACGGCGAGAGCCTCTTCCTCACGTGCAACGTCTGGCGTCAGCCCGCGGAGAACGTGGCCGAGTCCCTGCAGCGCGGCATGCGCGTGATCGTGCAGGGTCGGCTGCGCCAGCGGTCCTACGAGACCAAGGAGGGCGAGAAGCGGACGGTCTTCGAGGTCGAGGTCGATGAGGTCGGCCCGAGCCTGCGTTCGGCGACCGCCAAGGTCACCCGCGCCAACCGGACCGGTGGTCCGGGCGGTGGCGGCGGCTTCGGCGGCGGCGGTCAGCAGGGTGGCGGCTACGGCGGCGGCGGCAACCAGGGCGGCAGCTGGGGTGGCAACTCCGGCGGCCAGTCGGCTCCGTCCGACGACCCGTGGGCGTCCAGTGCCCCCTCGTCCAACCAGGGCGGCGGCAGCTGGGGTGGCAACTCCGGCGGCGGCTACTCGGAAGAGCCCCCGTTCTAAGCGGTGCGGGCCGGGCCTCCTGAGGCCCGGCAACGCTGACAGATCTCGTACTCAACGGAGCACACACCATGGCGAAGCCGCCCCCCCGCAAGCCGAAGAAGAAGGTTTGCGTCTTCTGCAAGGACAAGGCCACGTACGTGGACTACAAGGACACGAACCTGCTGCGGAAGTTCATCTCCGACCGTGGCAAGATCCGTGCCCGCCGGGTCACCGGCAACTGCACCCAGCACCAGCGCGACGTCGCCACGGCTGTGAAGAACAGCCGTGAGGTGGCGCTGCTGCCCTACACGTCCACCACGCGCTAAGAGAGGGTGACCCAAGCATGAAGATCATCCTCACTCACGAGGTCCCCGGCCTCGGCAGCGCCGGCGAGGTCGTCGAGGTCAAGGACGGCTACGCCCGCAACTTCCTGGTCCCGCGCGGCTTCGCCATCCGCTGGACCAAGGGCGGTCAGAAGGACGTCGACGCCATCCGTCGCGCCCGGAAGATCCACGCCATCCAGACCCTCGAGGCCGCCAACGAGGTCAAGGCCAAGCTCGAGGGCCTGCAGGTCAAGCTGGCCGTCCGCTCCGGCGACGCCGGCCGCCTGTTCGGCTCGGTGACCCAGGCCGACGTCGTGGAGGCCATCAAGGCCGCCAGCGGCCCGGCCGTGGACAAGCGCGCCGTCGCGATCGCCTCGCCGATCAAGACCGTGGGCACCCACAAGGTCTCGGTCAAGCTGCACGCCGACGTCCAGGCCAACCTCGACGTCAACGTCGTCGCCGCCTGAACGCAGCAGTAACGCAGGCCGGAGGGCCGGACCCCGTTCGCGGGGTCCGGCCCTCCGGCCGTTCTCCCGGCGCTCAGGTCCGGACGGCGCCGGTGACCATCCAGTGGCCGGTGCGGACCCGGCCGGCCAGGAACGCGGCCCGGGTCAGCATGAACAGGTTCATCGCCCACCACAGCCCGGCCAGCCCCAGGCCCAGCGCCGGCACCGCCAGCGCCGCCGGGACGAACACCAGCAGGGTCGCCAGCATCGCCCGGGCCAGGTAGCGGCCGTCGCCCGCGCCCATCAGCACGCCGTCCAGCACGAACACCAGCCCGCCGACCGGCTGGGTCAGCGCGGCCAGCAGCAGGGCGGTGGACAGCTGCCCGCGCACCGCCGGGTCGGCGCTGAACAGCGGGACGTACAGCGGCCGGGCCAGCACCATCAGCAGGCCGAACAGCACGCCCGCGCCGACGCCCCACTCGATCATCCGCCGGGTCGCCCCCCGGGTGCCGGGCAGGTCGCCGGCGCCGAGGTAGCGGCCGATGATCGCCTGGCCGGCGATCGCCACCGCGTCCAGCGCGAAGGCCACGAAGGACCAGACGGTCATGGTGATCTGATGGGCCGCCACCTCCGCGTCACCCAGGTGCGCGGCGACCGCGGTGGCCAGCAGCAGCACCGCCCGCAGGCTCAGCGTGCGCACCAGCAGCGGGCCGCCGGCCCGGGCCGAGGCCCGGATGCCGGTCCGGTCGGGGCGCAGCGCGGCGCCCTCCCGGCGGGCGCCGCGGACCACCACCGCCACGTACACCGCGGCCATCGCGTTCTGCGCGAGCACGGTGCCCCAGGCCGAGCCCGCCACCCCGAGGCCGGCGCCGTAGACCAGGCCGAGGTTGAGCAGCAGGTTGGCGGTGAACCCGCCGATCGCCACCAGCAGCGGGGTCCGGGTGTCCTGGAGGCCGCGCAGCACGCCGGTGGCGGCCAGCACCAGCAGCATCGCGGGCACCCCGAGGGCGCTGATCCGCAGGTACGCCACCGCGTACGGCTCGGCGGTGGGGGAGGCGCCGAGCAGCCGGGCGGCCTGCGGGGCGAACGCCAGCGTCAGCACCACCAGGGCGGCGGAGAGCAGCAGCGACAGCCAGATCCCGTCGACGCCCTGCTGGATCGCGGCCCGGCGGTCGCCGGCCCCGATCCGGCGGGCCACCGCGGCGGTGGTGGCGTAGGCGAGGAAGGCGAACACGCCGACCACGGTGGTGAGCACGACCGAGGCGATGCCCAGGCCGGCCAGCTGGGCGGTGCCGAGGTGCCCGACGATCGCGGAGTCGGCCATCAGGAACAGCGGCTCGGCGACCAGGGCGCCGAAGGCCGGGACGGCCAGGGCGAGGATCTCCCGGTCGTGCCGGCGGCGGTCGGCGGCGGGCCGGGCGGGGGCGGGCGTTCTTACGGGCATGGGCCCAGCCTACTCATCCACAGGTAATGGATGCTAACCCTTTATGACACTTACTCGATCCGGGGTGGAGAGTGTGTCGAACGCCTCTTCGGGTCGAGTCCGGTTTGTGTGAATAATTTCTCATGCACAGGCCGAAGAGTGATTATCCCCAGCTCAATGGGGGTGGCGTTAGGCCGATTGGATGGTTATCCACAGGGTTGTGCACAGCTTTGCCGGGGTTCTCCACAGGCTGGGGACGGTTATCCACACACCCTGTGGATAACCGTCCGGGTCCGAGGGCGCCACGTACCGTGACACGGGCCGGACCTGACGGCCGTTCAGCGCCGACCCGGGCGAGGCGGACACTGTCGGATCGGTACCGTAAGAAGGACAGGCGCCGACGACGGTACGCACCGGACAGGCCCGCACCGACTCGCACCATTCGCTGAACGGGGAACACGCGTGACCGGCCCCCAGTACGACGACCACGACGCCCCGCCGCCCCCGGAGGACGACTGGCAGCCGTCGGACGACGCCTTCCCGCCGGACGCCTTCCCCGACGTCCCCGGCGACCGGCTGCCCGTCACCCGCCGTTCGAACGCCCCCGGCACCCAGGGCGGCGGCTCCGGCGGCGGTTTCCAGCGCCGGGACGGCAAGGGCGGCGGACGCGACGGCAAGGGCGGCGGACGGGACCGGGACGGCGACCGGGAGTCCGGCTTCGGCGGCGGCGAGGGCTTCGAGCGGGTCCCCCCGCAGGACCTGGCGGCCGAGCAGTCGGTGCTCGGCGGCATGCTGCTCTCCAAGGACGCCATCGCCGACGTCGTCGAGGTGCTCAAGCCCGCCGACTACTACCGCCCCGCCCACGAGCTGATCCACGGCGCGATCCTCGACCTCTACGCCCGCGGCGAGCCCGCCGACCCGATCACCGTGGCCGGCGAGCTCACCAAGCGCGGCGAGCTGGTCCGCGTCGGCGGCGCCTCCTACCTGCACACCCTGGTCAACTCGGTCCCCACCGCGGCCAACGCCGAGTACTACGCCGAGATCGTCCACGAGCGCGCCGTCCTGCGCCGCCTGGTCGAGGCCGGCACCCGGATCGCCGGCATGGGCTACGCCGCCGAGGGCGACGTCGACGACATCGTCAACGCCGCCCAGGCCGAGATCTACGCCGTCACCGAGCAGCGCACCAACGAGGACTACGCCCCGCTCGCCGACATCATGGAGGGCGCCCTCGACGAGATCGAGGCCATCGGCTCCCGCTCCGGCCAGATGTCCGGCGTCCCCACCGGCTTCGCCGACTTCGACGCCCTCACCAACGGCCTCCACCCCGGCCAGATGATCGTCATCGCCGCCCGCCCCGCCATGGGCAAGGCGCTCGCCCTCGACACTCCGCTGCCCACGCCCGGTGGCTGGACCACCATGGGCGAGGTGGCGGTCGGCGACCTGTTGCTCGACGCGGACGGCCGCCCGACCCGGGTGGTCGCGGCCACCGAGGTGATGACCGACCGCCCCTGCTACGAAGTCACCTTCGACGACGGCACCGCGGTGGTCGCCGACGCCGACCACCAGTGGCTCACCGAGACCCGGGCCGCCCGTCGTACGGGCGCCCCCGGACGGATCGTCACCACCAAGGAGATCGCGGCCACCGTCCGCTGCGTGACGGAGGACGGCCGCGCCAACCACTCGGTGCGCACCACCGCCCCGCTGGACCTGCCCGAGCAGGACCTGCCCGTCCCGCCGTACGCCCTCGGCGCCTGGCTGGGCGACGGCCACACCGACGCCGCCCGGATCACCACCACCGACCCGGAGGTCCTGGAGCGCCTGGCCGCGGACGGCCTGACGGCCCGCCGGATCGGTGACACCCCGACCTACGCGCTGCGCTACGACGTGCCGGAGCCCGAGACCTTCGAACGGGCCTGCGCGGTCTGCGGCACCCCGTGCACCTCGCCGTTCTCCGAGCCCCGCTGCGCCGACTGCTCGCGGCGGCACGGCAGCCTGCTGACCACCCTGCGCGATCTCGGGGTGCTGGGCCGCAAGCACATCCCGGCGGCCTACCTGCGCGGCTCCGTCGCCCAGCGGCGGGCCCTGCTGGCCGGGCTGCTGGACACCGACGGCACTGTCAACGCCACCGGGTCGGTGCAGTTCGCGGTGACGAGCCGAGAACTCGCCGAGGGTTTCCGGGAGTTGATCGTCGGCCTCGGACACCGCTGCGGCCTGGCCACCAGACGGGTGAACGGCCGCTCGGAGCAGTCCTCGACCCTGTACACCATCACCTTCACCCCGACGGGTGAGGTCTTCGGGCTGTCGCGCAAGCGCGCGGTGCACGCCGAGCGCCGCCGTCCGGCCGGGCCGAAGCTGCGGCAGCGCTACATCGTGGAGGTCCGCGAGGTCGACAGCGTGCCCGTCCGGTGCGTCGAGGTCGACAACCCCGACCACCTGTACCTGGCCACCCGCTCGATGGTGCCCACCCACAACTCGACGCTCGCGCTGGACTTCGCGCGGGCCTGCTCGATCCACAACAACCTGCCGAGCGTGATCTTCTCGCTCGAAATGGGGCGCAACGAGATCGCCATGCGACTGCTGTCGGCGGAGGCGCGGGTGGCGCTGCACCACATGCGGTCGGGCAACATGACGGACGACGACTGGACGCGGGTGGCCCGGCGGATGCCCGAGGTGAGCGCGGCGCCGCTGTACATCGACGACTCGCCGAACCTGTCGATGATGGAGATCCGGGCCAAGTGCCGGCGGCTGAAGCAGCGCAACGACCTGCGGCTGGTGGTGATCGACTACCTGCAGCTGATGCAGGCCGGCGGGTCGAGACGGGCCGAGAGCCGGCAGCAGGAGGTCTCGGACATGTCCCGGAACCTCAAGCTGCTGGCGAAGGAGCTGGAGATCCCGGTGATCGCGCTCTCCCAGCTGAACCGAGGCCCCGAGCAGCGCACCGACAAGAAGCCGATGGTCTCCGACCTGCGCGAGTCCGGCTCGATCGAGCAGGACGCCGACATGGTTATCCTGCTGCACCGCGAGGACGCCTACGAGAAGGAGTCCCCGCGCGCGGGCGAGGCCGACCTGATCGTCGCCAAGCACCGAAACGGCCCGACGGCCACCATCACGGTCGCCTTCCAGGGCCACTACTCGCGCTTCGTCGACATGACCAGGGACGTGACCTGACGGGCCGTCGGGGTCGGCGGGAGCCGGCCGCCCGTCAGAACCAGTGCAGGCAGTGCGGGTCGCGCTCGGCGCGGAACAGGGCGTCGGCGCGGGCGGCGGCGTCCGGTCGGTGGGCGCGGAGGTGGCCGGCCCGGGCGAGGGTGCCGGGGGAGGTGCCGCCGAGCAGGATCGAGCCGAGGTCGCTGATGTCGAGCGAGAGGTCGGGCTCGCGGTCGGTGCGGACGCACTCGGCCCGGCCGTCGCGGACGGCCAGCAGGTGGCGGTGGTGCTCGCCGAGGAACGGGTCGGTGACGTCGAGGACGAGTTCGCCGTCGGTCTGCCAGCCGCGGGCGGTGAGCGCGCCGGGCACGTCCAGCACCCGGGCCCAGAGCCAGTCGGTGTGCTTGCCCGGCACCCCGGCCTTGTAGTCGGCGAGCTGCCAGGGCAGCGGGTGCCCCGGCGGGAAGTGCTTGAACACCACCTCCTGGACCAGGTCGTGGTTCAGCAGGTAGGAGGCGAGCGCGGTGTACGCGGCGTCGGTGGCGGCGACCGTCTCGTCGACCACCAGCGAGCGCGGGTCCTCGATCGCGTAGCAGGCGTAGCCGTCGGGGGTGCCGTCGGCGTCCCGGTGCAGGGCGATGTAGCGGGGCTTGGCCGAGGAGACCGGCGGCTGGCCCGCGCCGAGCGCCCACCAGCGGTGCGGCCGGGAGACCGCGCCGGGCTGGGTGCGCCGGTAGCGGTCGTAGACCTGTTCCAGCAGGTCGACGGCGTCTTCCCGGCGGAGCAGTTCGACCGTGCCGGCGGTGTCGGCGGGGGCGGCCCCGCCGCGCGGCGGGGTGAGCGCGGCCCGGTGCCTGGGCACCGTGTAGCACTGGGTGTAGGTGGCGGGGCCGTAGCCGTAGCGCCGGTAGATCAGCGCCTCGGAGGCGAGCAGCACCGCGAGCGCCTCGCCGCGGGCCCGCAGCTCGGTGAGTTGACGGCGCATCAGCTCGGTCAGGATGCCTCGCCGCCGGTGCGAGGGCAGCACGCCGACGCCCGTCACCCCGGAGACCGGGACGACCGCCGGGCCGGGCAGCGTCAGTTCCAGGGTGTACGCGCCCGCGGTGCCGACCGGACGGCCGTCCTCCGCCAGCGCGAGCAGCCCGCGGTCCAGCTCGAAGGCCGACCACCAGGCCCCGCTCCGGCCCTCCCCGGCCTCGCGGAACAGCGCGAACGCGCCGTGCATGGTGTCGACGAAGGTGTCGAAGTCCTCGTCGGTGGTCGGCCTGATCTCGATCACTGCCACTGCCTCCCCGCGCTGCCCCTGCCCTGTCGGCTTCAGTGCAGCCCGGGCCCCCGTTCCGGTCAAGCGATTTACCGCTCCCCGGTCCGCCGGGTAGCCTCGCCCGTCGTGGACGGGGAACTCGGGCTGCGCCCGCTGCCGGACGGTGTGCCGGAACTGCTGGCGGAGGTGGGCGCGCCGCCGCGGCTGGTCGCGCACCTGCGGCTGGTGCACGACGTGGCGGTCCGGCTGGCCGACTGGACGGCGGTGCACTGCCCGGAGCTGGCCTTCGACCGGGCGGCGGTGCTGTTCGGCGCGGCCACCCACGACATCGGCAAGGCGGTGCACCGCGCGGAGCTGTCCGGCCCGGGCTCGGCGCACGAGCCGGCCGGGCGGGAGCTGCTGCTGGCGGCAGGCACGCCCCCGGAGCTGGCCCGGTTCGCGGCCGGCCACGCCTCCTGGGGCCCGGCGTCCGGGGTGGAGGACCTGCTGGTGAGCCTGGCCGACAAGGTGTGGAAGGACAAGCGGCTGCCGGAGCTGGAGGACCTGCTGCTGGACGCCCTGGTCCGGGCCGGCGGCGGTGAGCGTTGGTCGCACTTCCTGGCGCTGGACGAGGAGTTGACCGCGATCGGCGCGGCCGCCGGGGCGCGCCTGGCGTACCAGGCGCGCTTCCCGGTGGCGGGGTAGGGCCGGCTGGCTAGAGCGTGACGGTGCTGCGGAAGACGGTGGCGCCGGGGCCGGTGAGCACCGTCGCGGCGCCGTCGGCCGGGAGGAACGCGGACTCGCCCGGACGGAGCGTCAAGGTCTGTTCGTCGGTGGCGAGTTCGACCGTTCCGGCGGTGCAGAGCAGGATCTGCGGGGCGTCGCCGGGCAGCGTGGCGGGCCGCTCGGCGAGGTCGTAGCGGGAGAGCCGGAACTCGTCGATCGGCACCGGGTAGAGCCGCTCGCCGTCGGCGCCCGGCTCGGGGCGCAGCACCTCCGGGCGGCCGCCGCGGAAGGTGACCACCTTCGTCAGCTCGGGGACGTCGACGTGCTTGGGCGTGAAGCCGCAGCGCAGCACGTTGTCGGAGTTGGCCATGATCTCCACGCCGAGGCCGTGCAGGTAGGCGTGCGGGAGGCCGGCGCCCAGGTACAGCGCCTCGCCGGGCTGCAGGCGGACGTGGTTGAGCAGCAGCGCGGCGACCAGGCCGGGGTCGCCGGGGCACTCGGCGGCGGCGAAGGCGTAGCCGGCCAGTGCACCGGTCGGGTCGGACGGCGCGGCGGCGGTGACGGCCCGGGCGACGGCCTCGACGGTCTCCCGGCCCGCGGCGTCGGTCAGCCCGAGCGCCCCGGCGAGCGCGCCGGCCAGCGCCTCGTCCTCCGGCTTGCTCCGCAGCAGCTCGATCAGCGGGTCGAGGCCGGGGACGCCCAGCGAGGCCATCAGGTCGGCCGCCTCGGCGGGCGGGCGGAAGCCGCACAGGCCCTCGAACTCGCTGAGCGCGCAGATCAGTTCGGGCTTGTGGTTGTCGTCCTTGTAGTTCCGGTGCGGGGCGTCCAGCGGGATGCCCCGGGCCTCCTCGTCGGCGTACCCGGCGCGGGCCTGCTCCCGGGTCGGGTGGGCCTGGATCGAGAGCGGGGTGGCGGCGGCGAGCACCTTGGCCAGGAACGGCAGGGTGGGCCCGAAGCGCTCGACGCTCGCCGCACCGAGCTCGCCGACCGGGTCGGCGGCGATCACCAGGTCCAGCGGGACGGGTCCGGCGCCGCGGTCGACCCGGGACGGGGAGCCGGGGTGGGCGCCCATCCACAGCTCCGCCTGCGGCGTCCCGTCGGCAGGACGTCCCTGCAGCTCGGGGATGGCCGTGACCGACCCCCAGGCGTAGTCGCGGACGGTGGTGTGGAGCCGGTCCATCAGGAACTCCCGGAGGCGTCGGTGTGGGATGCGGGCCGCGCGGGCCGGTGCGCGGGACCACCGACAATAGCCGACCCGCCGTGCGCCCCCGGCCGACGGGTGATCACCCTCCTGGGCGCGTACACCCGGCGTTCCGGGGGCCTTCCGGCCAGGCTGGACGGGACGGGTCGAGCGCGGCCCGGGACCGATCGCACCGACCGCACCGACCGCATCGACCAGGGGAGCAGCCGTGACCGAGGAGAGCGCCCACCGCGGCGGCGCGGACGCCGCACCGGACTTCCGCCCGCTGGAGGTGGAGGTGTTCACCGGTCCGGAGAGCGACTTCTTCGCCACCTCCACCCTGATCATGGGCGAGCGCTCGGCAGTCCTGGTCGACGCCCAGCTGACCCGCAGCGCGGGCCGGGAGCTGGCGGAGTGGATCGCGGGCAAGGGCCGGCAGCTGCTGGCGATCGTGATCACCCACCAGCACCCCGACCACTACTTCGGCGCGGAGGAGGTGCTGCGGCTGTTCCCCGCCGCGCAACTGCTGGCCGCGCCCTCGGTGGTGCAGGGCATCGGGGAGACCGCGGCGGCGAAGGTGGCCGAGTGGAAGCCGGTGTACGGCGACGACATCCCGGACCAGCCGCTGCTCCCGGCGGCGCTGCTGCCGCAGCCGCTGATGATCGACGGCCAGCTGATCCGGGTGCTGCAGCTGGGCCAGGGCGACTGCGCGGGTTCGACCGTCGTCCACCTGCCGAGCGTCCGCACCGTGGTGGCCGGCGACTTCGCCTACAACGGCACCCACGTGTGGACGGCGGACACCGACCCGACGGCCCGCGACCGGTGGTCGCACAACCTGGGGCGGATCGCCGACCTCGGCGTCGACCGGGTGGTCGCCGGGCACCGGGCCCCCGGCGCGGACGACGCGGCGCACCGGGTGCTCTCCTTCACCGCCGGGTACCTGCGGGACTTCGACGAGGCGCTGCACGACCACTCCACGGACCCGGAGGCGCTGGTCGCCGCGGTGAACGAGCGCTACGGCGGCCTGACCCTGCCCGCCATCCTGGAGCTCGGTGCGGCCGCGAACGTCCGGCGGGCGGAGGTGCCGGGGCAGGACGAGGAGGAGCACGACGCGGACAACGGGATCGTCGATGCGGAGATCGTCGACGGCGAGCAGTGATACTGCCGGGGTGACGCGGACGCAGGCGGAGTACGACGCGGTGGTGGCGGCGGGCGGGGCGGCGGACCGGCTCGGCGGGGCGGACAAACCGGGCCTGACGGTCGGCGGGCGCCCGCTGCTGGACCGGGTGCTCGCCGCCTGCCCGGACGCCCGCCGGGTGCTGGTGGTCGGCCCCGAGCGGGCCACCGAGCGGACCGGGGTGCGCTGGCTGCGCGAGGACCCGCCCGGCGGCGGCCCGGTCGCGGCGGTCGCGGCCGCGCTGCCGGAGGTCACTGCCCCGCTGGTGCTGCTGCTCGCCGCCGACCTCCCGTTCCTGGACGGGGCGACGGTCCGCCGGCTGCTGGCGGCGGTCGGCCCGGCGGACGGCGCCCAGCTGGTCGACGCCGACGGCCGCGCCCAGCCGCTCGCCGCCGCCTACCGCACCGCCGCCCTGCGCACCGCCCTCACCGCCCTCGGCCCCCCGTCCGGCCGCCCCCTGCGCCACCTGACCGCCCCGCTGCACCTGATCCCGGTCCCCGACCGGGCCGACGCCTCCTTCGACTGCGACACCTGGGAAGAACTCGCCGAAGCCCGCCGCCGCGCGGGAGGCCCCTGACCCCGAAGACCCGCCCCGACCCGCCGCAGCCGGCTCCTGTGCTGCGCTCCGGCCCCGCCGCACGGCGGTGCTCACCGGGGCCGACCGGGGCCGGTGAGCGAAACGAACCGTGGTGCTCATCGGGGAAGCGGCCGTCCGGGGCCCGGATCGGGCAGCATGGGCCCCATGGAGCGCACATTGGACGAGTGGATGGCCGCGGCCGGTGCCGAACTGGGGCTGGACCTGGCGGTGGACGTCCGGGGGTTGCTGGACATGACCCGGGTGGTCGCGCACGGCGTCGAGCGGCCGGCCGCGCCGCTGACGGCGTTCCTGGTGGGGTACGCGGCGGCCGCGAGCGGTGGCGGGGCGGCGGCGGTGGCCGAGGCGAACGCGAAGGTGACGGCGCTGGCCGAGCGCTGGGCGGCGCGGTCCGGGACCGACGGCACGGCCGAGCGGTGAACGGCGGGGCGGGGACGGTGGACGGGCTGCGGTTGACCTCGGTGGCGCCGACGCTGCGCGGTTGCCCGTGGCCGCTGGCCCGGAGCACCGCCCGGGCGGCGGCCGGTCCGCTGCCGGTGGAGCGGGTGGAGCTGGCCGCGGCGGCGGGGCGGACGCTGGCGGAGCCGCTGGTGGCGCTGACCGACCTGCCGGCCTTCGACACCTCGGCGATGGACGGCTGGGCGGTGGCCGGTCCGGGCCCGTGGCGGGTGGCCGGCCGGGTGCTGGCGGGACGGTCGGGCGCCCCGCTGGCGGACGGCGCGGCGGTGGAGATCGCCACCGGTGCCCCACTGCCGCCGGGGGCCACCGGGGTGCTCCGCCGCGAGTACGGGACGCTCAGCGAACTCGCCAGTGGCGCACCGCTGTTGCGCGGGGAGGTCGGTCCCGGGCAGGACATCAGGCCGCGCGGCCAGGAGTGCGGCCGGGGCGAGGAACTGCTGCCCGCCGGGGTGCCGGTGACCCCGGCGGTGCTCGGGCTCGCGGCGGCGGCCGGGCACGACCGGCTGGCGGTGCACCGCCGCCCGACCGTCGAACTGCTGGTGCTGGGTGACGAGTTGCTCACCGCCGGGCTGCCGGGGTCGGGCGGCCGGGTGCGGGACGCGCTGGGCCCGCTGCTGCCGCCCTGGCTGGCGGCGGCGGGGGCGGAACTGCTCGGCGGTCGGCACGTCCGGGACGACTTCGGGCTGCTCCGGGACGCGATCCGGCACTCGCCCGCCGACCTGGTGCTGACCACCGGCGGGACGGCGGCCGGGCCGGTGGACTTCCTGCACGCCGCGCTGGAGGCGACCGGCGGGCATCCGCTGGTGGACGGGGTGGCGGTGCGGCCGGGGCACCCGATGCTGCTGGCGGCGCTGCCGGGCGGCCGCCACCTGGTGGGCCTGCCGGGCAATCCGCTGGCGGCGGTGGCGGGCACCGTCACGCTGGCGCTGCCGCTGCTGCACGCCCGCTCCGGCCGGGAGGTGCCCGCCACCGGGGCGCTGGAGCCGCTGGCGGCCGCGCTGCCGGGGCACCCGTCCGACACCCGGCTGCACCCGGTGCGCCGGAGCGCGGCCGGGTTGGTCCCGCTGCCGCACGACGGCCCGGCCATGCTGCGCGGGCTGGCCCGGGCCGAGGCGCTGGCGGTGGTCCCGCCCGGCGGCCTGGCGGCGGGGGAGCACGCCGAGGTGCTGGCGCTGCCGTGAGCCCGCGGCCGACCGGTGTTCCACGTGGAACACCGGCCGGGCCGGGTCAGTGCGTGACGGGCACGCCGGGCTTGATGACGATCAGCCGGTCGGTGAGCTGCAGCACCGCGGCCTCCGGCTCGGTGTAGTTGAGCACCCGGCGGCCGCGCACCACGGCCACCACCAGGTCGTCCAGTTCGCGCGGGCTGCGCCCGGCCTCGGCCTTGGTGACGGGGCGCTCGGCGACGTCCAGGCCGTTGCCGTAGGTGAGCAGGTCCTCCATCACGGCGCCCGCGTTCGGGCTGAGCATCGACATGCCCAGCAGCCGGCCCGCCGAGCTGGACGAGGTGACCACCACGTCCGCGCCGCTCTGCCGCAGCAGCGGGGCGTTCTCGTCCTCGCGGACGGCGGCGACCACGGTGGCGCCCTTGTTCAGCTGGCGCGCCGTCAGGGTGATCAGCGCGGCGGTGTCGTCGCGCTCGGGGGCGACCACCACCTGGGCGGCGCGCGGCAGTTCGGCCCGGACCAGGGTGGCGGCCCGGGTGGCGTCGCCGAGCACGCCGACCAGCCCGTCGTGGGTGGCCTGGTCGATCGCCTTGGCCTGCGGGTCGACCACCACGATCGACTCCTTCGGGACGCCCTGCCCGAGCAGGGTGTCGACGGCGCTGCGGCCCTTGGTGCCGTAGCCGATGACGACGGTGTGGTCCCGCACGGTCTGCCTCCAGCGTTCGATCCGCCACTGCAGGCGGGTGCGTTCGGTGAGCACTTCGAGAGTCGTGCCGACCAGGATGATCAGGAAGAGCACGCGCAGCGGGGTGATCACGAAGATGTTCACCAGCCGCGCGGTGTCGCTCACCGGGGTGATGTCGCCGTACCCGGTGGTGGAGAGGGTGACGGTGGCGTAGTACGCCGCGTCGATCAGGCTGACCGAGTCGTCCGCGTTGTCGCGGTAGCCGGCGTGGTCGGCGTACACGATCAGCGTGGTGGCGGCCAGCACGCCCAGCGCGAGCAGCAGGCGGCGGGCCACCTGGCGCAGCGGCGGGCGGGTCGGCCGGGCGGGCAGCGCGATCCGGCGGGTGGGGTCGGTGGTGTCGGCGGCGCCGCTGTCCCGGAAGCGACTGAGCATCGGACGGGACGGCCGGGCACCCTGGTCGTCGGGCGGGTTCGAGTTCGGCACAGGCACAAGGATGGGGGGTGCAGCGTCCGCCGACCGACCCCGGGGGCGGAGTGTCGCCACCCTGTCGGAACGGCCCCCGCAAGCCTTGACGGTCTGTCTGTTGACGGCGGGGGGACGGGGTGCGCCGCCCCCGGGGGCGTAGCGTGGCGACCATGCGAGCCATCACGATTCCCGAGCCCGGCGGCCCCGAGAAGCTGGTCCTGGCCGAGGTGCCCGATCCCGTCCCGGCGGCCGGTGAAGTGCTGGTCGAGGTCGCCGCCACCGCGGTCAACCGGGCCGACCTGCTGCAGCGTCAGGGCTTCTACGACCCGCCGCCCGGCAGTTCGCCCTATCCCGGCCTGGAGTGCGCGGGCCGGATCGTCGAACTCGGCCCCGGGGTCGCGGGCTGGGCCGTCGGCGACGAGGTGTGCGCGCTGCTCGCGGGCGGCGGCTACGGGTCGAAGGTTGCCGTCCCGGCCGGCCAACTGCTGCCCGTGCCCAAGGGGTTGACACCGCAGCAGGCCGCTGCGCTGCCCGAGGTGGCCTGCACGGTCTGGTCGAACGTCTTCCAGGTCGCGCACCTGCGCCCCGGCGAGACCGTCCTGCTGCACGGCGGGGCCAGCGGCATCGGCACCATGGCGATCCAGCTGGCCAAGGCGGTCGGTGCCCGGGTCGCCGTCACAGCCGGCAGCCCGGAGAAGCTCGCCCGCTGCGCCGAGCTGGGTGCGGACGTGCTGATCGACTACCGGCAGCAGGACTTCGTCGCCGAGCTCACCGCGCTCGGCGGCGCGGACGTGGTCCTCGACATCATCGGCGCCAAGTACCTGCAGCGGAACGTCGACGCCCTGGCGGTCAACGGCCGCCTGGTGGTGATCGGCCTGCAGGGCGGCGTCAAGGCCGAGCTGAACCTCTCCACCCTGCTGTCCAAGCGCGCCGCCGTGGTCGCCACCAACCTGCGCGGCCGCCCGTTGGGGGAGAAGGCCGCGATCGTCGCCGCCGTCCGCGAGCACGTCTGGCCGCTGGTCGAGGCGGGCGTGGTCCGCCCCGTGGTCGACCGGGTGCTCCCGATCGCCGAGGCCGCCGAGGCCCACCGGGTGGTCGAGGCGGGTGAACAGGTCGGCAAGGTGGTCCTGGCCTTCTAGGCACGCTGCGCGCACTGGGCGGCGGGGCAACCGGGTGGCGGTGGAAATGCCCTGAGTGTCCGAGTATGTGAGTCTGGTCACAAGCTGTTCCGCCGCCGCCCGCGCCCCGGTGCGGGCGGCCGTCGGGAGGACCTGCCGTCGATGCCTGCTCACCGTCGCTCCGCCGTGCCCCCGGTGCCGTCCCGGGGCGTTGACCGTCCGCTCCCGCTGCGCCGTTGGGCGGTGCTGACCGGTGCCGCCCTGCCGTTCCTGCTGCCGCTGCCCGCGCTGGCCGCCGACCCCGCCGCCGGGGCCCGCGAGCAGGCGCAGGCCCAGCTGGACGCCGCCCGGCAGCAGGCCCGGGAACAGCTGGCGGCGGCCCTCGGCAGCCCGGCGCCCGCCGCGGAGCTGCCGGGCGGCAGCGTGATATCCGCCGCGCCCTCCCCGGCCGGGACCCCGAGCGCCCCCACCGGGGCCACCGCGACCCGGACGGCCGCCTCGCCCACCGCCCAGGCTCCGACCCCGACCCCGACCCCGACCCCGGCGCCCGCCCCGGCCCCCGCTCCGGCGAGCGTCCCGGTGCAGGTGCCCGAGGCGCCGTCGCCGTCCCGGACCCCCGCCCCGGTGACCGCGTCCCCCGCCCCGTCCTCCTCCTCCTCCGCGCCGTCCGCGCCAGCTGCGCCGAGCGGGCGGCCGCAGGGGCCTTCGGCGTCCCCGTCGCCCGACCGCGAGCACGGGCACGGGCACCAGCAGCCGGTGCCCGCGGTGCCGGCCGCCCCAGAGCCCTCGCCGTCCGTGGCGCCATCCCCGCTGCTGCCCGGGCCCGCGCCCGCCCCGGTGCCCGTGCCCTCGGCGGCGGCGGTGGCGTCGGCCGGTGCGCGGGCGGAGCGGTCGGTGCCGGTGGCCCCGGCGGAGCCGGTGGCGCCCGAGTGGGGCGGGGACGCGGACGCGGTGGCGCCGGCCGTCCCGCTGGAGGACGGGCAGTCGGCGGTGGCGGGGGAGGAGCTGGCGGCCGGCCCGCTGGTGCCGGCGGTGCCGACCCGCTGGAGCGACCCGTCGGCGCTGCAACTCCCGCTGGGGGTCGGCCTGGGGATGATGGGGTTGGGCTTCGGGCTGGTGGGTCTGAAGCTGCGCCGCAAGTGAGCGGCGGGACGGCCGGTCGCGGCCCGGTCCCGGGACTTTCCGGGGGGCGGGTTCGTTGACCTGTGCGGTGGACGAAGCATATGAAGGAGCCATGACCTACCCGATGAACGAGCGGTCGCAGCAGGAGCCCTACCAGGCGTCGAGCGGGGATTCCGAGGACAGTCCGAAGGTGCTGATCGTCGGTCCGGACGGGATGGCGGTCGGCACCGCGCCGGCCGGCGGGTTCGGGCGGGGCGAGGACGGCGAGCCGCGCGAGCTGCCGGTGACCGAGATGGTCGAGCAGCCGGCCAAGGTGATGCGGATCGGCAGCATGATCAAGCAGCTGCTGGAGGAGGTGCGGGCGGCGCCCCTGGACGAGGCGAGCCGGGCCCGGCTGAAGGAGATCCACGCCAGCTCGATCAAGGAGCTGGAGCTGGGCCTGGCGCCGGAGCTGGTCGAGGAGCTGGAGCGGCTGTCGCTGCCGTTCGCCGAGGACGTGATCCCCACCGAGGCCGAACTGCGGATCGCGCAGGCGCAGTTGGTGGGCTGGCTGGAGGGCCTGTTCCACGGCATCCAGACCGCGCTGTTCGCCCAGCAGATGGCGGCCCGGGCCCAGCTGGAGCAGATGCGGCGGGCACTGCCCCCCGGTCTGCAGGGGGCGGAGGGCGACGCGGAGGAGGCCGGTCCCGGCCGCGGCATCCGCTCCGGTCCGTACCTGTAGCCGTACCCTCGGTGGCCTTGCGGGGGCCGCGCCTCGGCGCGGCCCCGACCCGCTACCCTGACCCCTAGTCCGGTAGTCCGGAAGTGCGGCGTGCCGAGGGGGAGCTGGGACATGACAGAGGGCAGCACCGAGGGCCACTCGCTCGGCCACGGCAGGTACGTGCTGCAGCGGATGCTCGGCCAGGGCGGCATGGCGTCCGTCCACCTCGCCCACGACACGGTGCTGGACCGTCAGGTCGCGGTGAAGACGCTGCACACCGAGCTGGGCCGGGAGGCCTCGTTCAAGGAGCGGTTCCGGCGCGAGGCGCAGGCCGTGGCCCGGCTCCAGCACACCAACATCGTCTCGGTGTTCGACTCCGGCGAGGACGTCGCGCCGGACGGGGCGACCACGCCGTACATCGTGATGGAGTTCGTCGAGGGCCGTTCGCTGAAGGACGTGCTGGACGAGCAGGTCACCACCCTCGGGGCGATGCCCAACGAGCAGGCGCTGAAGATCACCGCGGCGGTGCTGTCCGCGCTGGAGGCCTCGCACGACCAGGGGCTGGTGCACCGCGACATCAAGCCGGCGAACGTGATGGTGTCCGCCAAGGGCGTCGTCAAGGTGATGGACTTCGGCATCGCGCGGGCCCTGCAGTCGGGCGTCACCTCGATGACGCAGACCGGCATGGTGGTCGGCACCCCGCAGTACCTGTCGCCGGAGCAGGCGCTCGGCAAGAGCGTGGACGCCCGGTCCGACCTGTACTCGGTGGGCTGCATGCTGTTCGAACTGCTCAGCGGGCAGCTGCCGTTCGACGGGGACTCGGCGTTCTCGATCGCCTACAAGCACGTCCAGGAGACCCCGCCGGCGCCGTCCACGCTGAACCGGGCGGTCACCCCGGGGATCGACGCGCTGGTCGAACGGGCGCTGCGGAAGGACCCGGCGCACCGCTTCCCGACCGCGGAGGCGATGCGCGAGGAGGTGGAGCGGGTCCTGGCGGGCGAGCAGGGCGGCGGCAACACGCCGCTGCAGGCGTCCACCCCGCTGGTGATCGGCGAGGGGCCGCGGTCGGTGCACGCCGCGCCGTCGCTGACCAACTTCCCGCCGGTCTCCGGCGACCTGCGCACCCCGCCGCCGTCCGTGCAGCAGCCGTACGCGCCCGGCCCGCAGACCCCGCCGCCGTACGCGGCGCAGACGCCGCCGCCCTACCCGCAGGCCCCGCAGACGCCCCGGCCGTTCCCGCAGGCGCCGCACACGCCGCAGCCGTTCCCGCAGGCCCCGCAGCCGTTCGCGAAGCCCGGCTTCCCGCAGCCGCAGTTCCCGCAGAACACGCCGCCGCCGTTCCCGCAGCAGCCGCACGGCCCGCTGCCCGGTCCCGGCCCGCTGCCGTACCGGCCGCCGGCCAGCAACAGCAACGGGTGCTCGACCGCGCTGATCGTGGTCGGCGTGGTGTTCGGCGTGATCATCCTGGCGATCATCATCGTGGCGATCGCGGTCTCGGGGAACACCGGCTCCTCCGGCTACTGACCGGTGCCCGGGCCCGGTCGCGGGGCGGGCTCGCAGCGGCCGTCCCGCGCCCCGCGCACGCCGTCCCGTGCCACGCCGGGTCGTGCGAGACGGTAGCGTGCGGGGAAGGAACCGACAGGGCGAACGCGCGCCGAGCGGGTGCCCGGGGCGAGGAGCGATGGGTCAGAGCGAACGACCGGACGACGACGGGGCGGAGCACGGGGACGTGCCCGCCGGGGGCGACGCGGGTCGGCCCGCGCACACCGACGGCCCGGCCGGAGCGGCCCCGGCCGGGGCCGGAACTCCCGCCCGGGGCAGCGCCGTTCCGTTCGCCACCGTCGGCGACGGCCGCTACCGGCTGACCCGGCGGCTGGGCCGCGGCGGGATGGCCGAGGTGTTCGCCGCGCAGGACGTCCGGCTCGGCCGGACGGTCGCGGTCAAGCTGCTGCGCTCGGAGCTGGCCGAGGACGACACCGCCCGGCTGCGCTTCACCCGCGAGGCGCACGCCGTCGCGGCGCTCAACCACCACTCGATCGTCGCGGTCTACGACACCGGCGAGGAGCAGCACGGCGGGGAGTCCACCCCGTACATCGTGATGGAGCTGGTCGAGGGCCGGACCGTGCGCGAGCTGCTGGTGGACGAGGAGGCGCCGCCGGTCGACCAGGCGCTGATCATCACCGCCGGGGTGCTGGAGGCGCTGGCGTACAGCCACCGGCACGGGATCGTGCACCGTGACATCAAGCCCGCCAACGTCATCATCACCACCGGCGGCGCGGTGAAGGTGATGGACTTCGGCATCGCCCGGGCGCTGGCCGGCGGCGCCACCACCATGACGCAGACCGGCATGGTGATGGGCACCCCGCAGTACCTGTCGCCGGAGCAGGCGCTCGGCAAGCCGGTCGACCACCGCTCCGACCTGTACGCGGCCGGCTGCATGCTCTACGAACTGCTCACGCTGCGGCCGCCGTTCACCGGCGAGACGCCGCTGTCGGTGGTCTACCAGCACGTCCAGGACGCCCCGGTGCCGCCGTCCCGGGTGAACGACCGGGTGCCGCCGCAGCTGGACGCGCTGGTGCTGCGGGCGCTGGAGAAGAACCCGGACGACCGGTTCCAGAGCGCCGACGAGTTCCGTGCCCACGTGCAGCACGCGCTGCGGCAGATGCACGGCGCGGTCGGCGCGGGCTTCCCGACCGGTCCGACCGGCCTGGCGGCCGCCGCGGCGGCCGGCGGCTGGGACACCGACCCGCCGAGCGGGTCCGGTGCGCTGACCGCGCCGCTGAACCCGGTCACCGGGACCGGCCCCACCGAGGCGCTGCCGTACCAGGTCACCTCGGCGTACGCGACGCCCGCGCAGCCCTACCCGGCGGCGGGCGGCGGCGCGGGCGGGGACGGGCCGGACGAGCGGCCGCCGGACCGCCGCAACCCGTGGGGCTGGGTGCTGGGCGCGGTCGCCCTGGTGCTGGCCGCCGCGATCGGGGTGGCGGTGGCGCTGACGGCCAACGGCGGCAAGAGCAAGAACAAGGACGAGGAGACGCAGACGCCGAAGCCGACCGCCACGGCGACCGCCCCGGCCACGGTGCCGGCCGAGCGGCCCAGCGCGCCGACCGCGACCCGCAGCCAGGGCACCGGTCACCAGACCGAGGCGCCCAGCACGCCGACCCCGACGTCGTCCCGCTCGGCCACCGCCTCCGCGTCGCCCTCGGCCTCGGCCACCGCCTCGCACTCGCCGACCGCGACCGCGACCGCGACCGCCAGCGAGAAGCCGACCACCGCGCCGCCGACCGGCACCGTCCCGCCGCCGCCGAAGGGCACCAACGCGGGCGGGCCGCTGCCGCCGTCGCTGGGCATCGGCCAGTAGCCGCCGCGGGCGGGTCAGTTGGCGAAGGCGTCCATGACCTGCTCGTAGTCCTGGCACCAGCGGGCGAGCTGGCCGGCGGCGGCCGGGAACAGCGGGTCGGCCCGGTGGTCGCCGCGCTGGTAGTGCCACTGCAGCATCCACAGGTCGTTCAGCCGCTCCCACCAGACCCGGTGGACGGCGCGGGCGACCTGTTCGGCGTCCGCGGCCCCGGTGGCCCGGTAGGCGCGGGCCCAGTGCCGGACCCGGGCCAGGTCCAGCACCCCGGTGGCGCGGTCGTTGAACAGCAGGGTGGCGGCCCGGACCGCCTCCTCGGCGATCGGGTGCGGGGCGAGCTTGTCCCAGTCCAGGACGGCGGTGACGGTGTCGCCGCGGTGCAGCACGTTCAGGCCGTGGAAGTCGCCGTGCGTCCAGCCGGTGGGCGGCGCCGCGGTCGGGCCGGGGCGGCGGTGCCGGTGGGTGGCGAGCAGGTCCAGCCGCTCCGTCAGGTGCTGTTCGGCGAGCCGGTCGAAGGGCCCGTAGGGGCGGTGGGCGCGGGCCAGCGCCCGCAGGTCGGCGACGATCCGCTCGGTCTCCTCGGCCTCGGCGCTGAGCACCCCGTCGGGCTGCCGCAGCGGGGCGCACACCTCGGCCAGCGCGCCGTGCAGTGCTCCCAGCAGCGTGCCGAGTTCGCCGCACCGGGCGAGGTCCAGTTCGGTGCCGTGCCGGTGGCTTCCGGCCACCCACGGGTAGAGCGCGAACAGCCGCCCGCGGTACGCCGTCACGGTCCGGCCGTCCCGGTCGGGCACCGGCGCGGGGACCGGCAGGCCGCGGGCGGCGAGCGCGGTGGTGGCGCGGTGCTGGGCGGTGATCGCGGGCCGGTTGGCGGTGGCCCGGTCCACGTAGCACTTGAGGAACCAGTCGCCGTCGGCGGTGGAGACCCGGTAGCCCCGGTTCAGCAGGCCCTCCGCGACCGGGACCACCGCGGTCGGCGGTGCGGTGCGATGGGCCCGCAGCACCTCGGCCACGGCGGAGCGCGGTACCGGGGGGCTCAGGGTGCCGACGGGGGGAGCGGTGGCGTCCGGGCGGGCCGGCGCGAGGGAGATGGTCTGACCGTCCGTCACCAGCAGAGCGTATTACTCGGCGTGATGTCGGCTTGACACAGCGTATGCGATTCTGCTCTCGCCGCGGTCAGTGCTGCGGGTCGACCTGCCGCCGGGCCACGTAGGCGGCGGCCTGGGTGCGGCGCTCCATGCCCATCTTGGCCAGCAGGCTGCTGACGTAGTTCTTTACCGTCTTCTCGGCCAGGTGCAGCTGGTTGCCGATCTGCCGGTTGGTCATCCCCTCGCCGATCAGGTCGAGGATGCGGCGCTCCTGCTTCGTCAACTGCGCGATCCGCTCGTCCTCCTTCTCACCGCCGTCGCGCAGCCGGGCCAGCACCCGGCTGGTGGCCACCGGGTCGAGCAGCGACTTGCCGGCCGCGACATCGCGCACCGCGGAGAGCAGGTCGGTGCCGCGGATCGCCTTCAGCACGTACCCGGAGGCCCCGGCCATGATCGAGTCGAACAGCGCCTCGTCGTCGGAGAAGGAGGTGAGCATCAGGCACTTCACCGACGGGTCCTGCGAACGGATCTCCCGGCACACCTCGACGCCGTTGCCGTCCGGCAGCCGGACGTCCAGCACGGCCACGTCCGGGTGGACCGCCGGGACGCGGTTGAGCGCCTCGGCGGCCGTCCCCGCCTCGCCCACCACCTCGATGTCGCCCTCCATCGACAGCAGGTCGTGCACGCCGCGTCGGACCACTTCGTGATCATCAAGGAGAAAGACCCGGATTTGTCCGTTATCAGTCATTTGCAAAGGGTCGCACAAATCGATGCCCGTTACCCCCTTTCGCAGCGGCCCATGCCCGGATACCGTGCGCTGGTGTCCTGAGCGGAACGGGTAAGCCGCGTCACACCGGCGGTTTCCCCACCCCGAGAACAACTAGGACGTCCTAGCGCAAGGGCGCTGCAGGGCGGCGCTGGGTAACGTTCTCGTGAGGGACGCCGTCGGAAAGGGAACACCGTTCGCCCGCACCTGTGCGCACACCCACGCGCACGAGCCGGGGGGACGACCGGACCGGCCACCGGCGACCCCGGGCGGCCGGACAGACCGAGGAGTGAACGTGACCGTCAAAAGCACGGCGAGGGCGCGCAAGAAGGCCGCCCCCGGCGTCCCTGACAAGCCTTCCGCAAACCCGGCCGAGCCGCAGCTCGTCCAACTGCTCACCCCGGAGGGCGTCCGGGTCGAGCACCCGGACTTCCCGCTGACCGTCGCGCCGGAGGAGCTCCGCTCGCTCTACCGCGACCTGGTCCTGGTGCGGCGCTTCGACGCGGAGGCCACTTCGCTCCAGCGGCAGGGCGAACTCGGCCTGTGGGCCTCGCTGCTGGGCCAGGAGGCGGCCCAGGTCGGCTCCGGCCGCGCGATGCGCCCCGGCGACTACGCCTTCCCGACCTACCGCGAGCACGGCGTGGCCTGGTGCCGCGATGTCGACCCGCTGAACCTGCTCGGCATGTTCCGCGGCGTGAACAACGGCGGCTGGGACCCGAACGAGAAGAACTTCCACCTCTACACCATCGTGATCGGCGCGCAGACCCTGCACGCCACCGGTTACGCGATGGGCATCACCAAGGACGGCGCGGACGACGCGGTGATCGCCTACTTCGGCGACGGCGCCTCCAGCCAGGGCGACGTCAGCGAGGCCTTCACCTTCGCCTCGGTCTACAACTCGCCCGTGGTGTTCTTCTGCCAGAACAACCAGTGGGCGATCTCCGAGCCCACCACCGTGCAGACCCGCATCCCGCTGTACCGCCGGGCCTCCGGCTTCGGCTTCCCCGGCGTCCGGGTCGACGGCAACGACGTGCTCGCCGTCCTCGCGGTCACCCGCTGGGCGCTCGACCACGCCCGCACCGGCCAGGGCCCGGTCCTGGTCGAGGCGTTCACCTACCGGATGGGCGCGCACACCACCTCCGACGACCCGACCCGCTACCGGCAGTCCGAGGAGACCGAGGCCTGGAAGGCCAAGGACCCGATCCTGCGGCTGAAGGCCCACCTGGAGGCCGAGGGCCTGGCCGACGAGGCGTTCTTCGCCGAGGTCGAGGCCGAGAGCGAGAAGCTGGGCCTGCGCGTGCGGGAGGGCGTCCGCTCGATGCCCGACCCGGACCCGACGCTGATCTTCGAGCACGCCTACAGCGAGCCGCACCCGCTGGTCGACGAGGAACGCGCCGAGTACGAGGCGTACGCCGCCTCCTTCGAGGGTGGGGAGCACCACTGATGGCCGGTCAGCTCAGCATCGCCAAGGCCCTCAACGAGGCCCTGCGCAAGTCGTTGGAGAACGACCCGAAGACCGTCCTGATGGGCGAGGACATCGGCAAGCTCGGCGGCGTCTTCCGGATCACCGACGGCCTGCAGAAGGACTTCGGCGACGACCGGGTGATCGACACCCCGCTCGCCGAGTCCGGCATCGTCGGCACCGCGATCGGCCTCGCCCTGCGCGGCTACCGCCCGGTGGTGGAGATCCAGTTCGACGGCTTCGTCTACCCGGCCTTCGACCAGATCGTCTCCCAGCTCGCCAAGATGCACGCCCGCGCGCTCGGCCACGTCAAGATGCCGATCACCGTGCGCATCCCGTTCGGCGGCGGCATCGGCGCGGTCGAGCACCACAGCGAGTCGCACGAGGCGTACTTCGCGCACACCGCGGGCCTGCGGGTGGTCAGCCCGTCCAACGCGCACGACGCGCACTGGATGCTGCGCCAGGCCATCGAGTCGGACGACCCGGTGGTCTTCCTGGAGCCCAAGCGCCGCTACTGGGACAAGGGCGAGGTCGGCGAGGACCCGATGCTGCCGCTGCACTCGGCGCGCGTCGTCCGGCCCGGCACCGACGCCACCCTGATCGCCTACGGCCCGATGGTGAAGGTCTGCCAGGAGGCCGCGCAGGCCGCCGAGGAGGACGGCCGCCGGCTGGAGGTGGTCGACCTGCGCTCGCTGTCGCCGATCGACTTCGCCACCGTGGAGGAGTCCGTCAAGCGCACCGGCCGCGGCATCGTGGTGCACGAGGCCCCGGTCTTCCTGGGCCTCGGCGCGGAGCTCGCCGCCCGGCTCACCGAGCGCTGCTTCTACCACCTGGAGGCCCCGATCCTGCGGGTCGGCGGCTACCACGCCCCCTACCCGCCGTCGCGCGTCGAGGAGACCTACCTCCCCGACCTGGACCGCGTGCTCGACGCCGTCGACCGCGCGCTCGCGTTCTGAACGGGGGAGCGAAGATGACCACTGACGTTCGCTCGCTCCGCGAGTTCAAGATGCCCGACGTGGGCGAGGGCCTGACCGAGGCCGAGATCCTCACCTGGTACGTCAAGCCGGGCGACACCGTCACCGACGGGCAGGTGGTGTGCGAGGTCGAGACCGCCAAGGCCGCCGTCGAACTGCCCATCCCGTTCACCGGCGTGGTCGAGGCGCTGCACTTCCCGGCGGGCACCACCGTCGACGTCGGCACCTCGATCATCGCGGTGGCCGTCGCCGGTGCCGCGCCCGCCCCGGCGGCCGCTCCGGCGGCACCCGCCGCCGCGGCCGCGCCCGCCGAGGCGGAGCCGGAGCGCCGCGAGGTGCTGGTCGGCTACGGGCCGCGCACCGGTACGGCGCAGCGCCGGGCCCGGCGCACCAACGGGGCGGCCGCCGCCGCGCCCGCCCCGGTCGCCGCGCCCGTCGTGCCGGTCGCGCCGCCGGTGCCGACGGTGGCGGAGGGGGAGCGCCCGCTGGCCAAGCCGCCGGTGCGCAAGCTCGCCAAGGACCTCGGGATCGACCTGCGCAGCGTGCTGCCGACCGGCCCGAACGGCGTGATCACCCGCGAGGACGTGCACGCCGCGGCCGCCACGGCCGCCGGTGCGGCCGTCGAGCCGGTGGCGGCCCCCGCGGCGGCCCCGGCCGTCGAGGCGGTGCCCGCGCTGCCGGTGCCGACCGCGGCGGGCGACGTCCGGGTGCCGGTCAAGGGCGTCCGGAAGGCCACCGCGCAGGCCATGGTGGCCTCGGCGTTCACCGCGCCGCACGTCACCGAGTTCGTGCAGGTCGACGTGACCCGCACGATGAAGCTGGTGCGCAAGCTCAAGGAGACCGGCGAACTCGGCGCGGGGGTGCGGGTCAGCCCGCTGCTGCTGGTCGCCAAGGCGCTGCTCACCGCCGTCAAGCGGCACCCGGAGATCAACGCCTCCTGGGACGAGGCGGCCCAGGAGATCGTCCTGCGGGGCGCGGTCAACCTCGGCATCGCCGCGGCCACCCCGCGCGGCCTGATCGTCCCGAACATCAAGGATGCCGGCTCCCGCACCCTTGCCCAACTGGCGATCGCCCTGGGCGAGTTGGTGGAGACCGCGCGGCAGGGCAAGACCGCTCCGGCGGACATGTCCGGCGGCAGCATCACCATCACCAACGTCGGCGTGTTCGGCGTCGACACCGGCACCCCGATCCTCAACCCCGGCGAGGCCGCCATCCTGGCCTTCGGCGCGGTACGGGAGCTGCCCTGGGTGCACAAGGGCAAGGTGGTGCCCCGCCAGGTCACCACGCTGGCGCTGTCCTTCGACCACCGGCTGGTCGACGGCGAGCTGGGCTCGAAGGTGCTGGCGGACACCGCCGCGATCCTGGAGTACCCGAAGCGCCTGATCACCTGGGGCTGATCCGCCCCCGTGGGCCCCGCTCCGCCCCGGCGGAGCGGGGCCCACGCACGTCCGGCCGCTTTCCGGGCGGCTAGCGGCCCGGACGCGGCGCCCCGCTGCGGGCGGTCTGCCAGCTGGCCCGGGCCAGCGCGTGGAAGTCCTCGGCGGCCGGCCGCTCCAGCCCGAGGGCGGTGCACAGCAGCTCCGCGGTGGCCGGGCGCGGGCCGGCCACGCCGCGCTCCAGGTCGGACAGCGTACGAATGCCCAGGCCGGCCTTGACCGCGAGTTCCTCCTGCGTCAGCCGGGCGTGCCGGCGGTGCTCCCGCAGGGCCCGGCCGAACGCTCCGCGCAGGTCGGCGTCCTGATCGATCTCCATTCCGATTCCCTTTCCCCCAGTGGTCCCCCCGTCCGCAGGATATCCCCGGCGGGGCGGCCGGTTGTCGGCCCAACGGCATTGCCGGAATTCGGAATTGGGAATTCCGGCGAATGTCCGCCGGGGTGTTCCGCCGGGGCGATCGGGCAGGGCGATCGGGGCCGCCGGGGCGGCCGCGGCATTGGGCCGCCCGAGGGAGTTTCGCCCCGGCCCGGCCTGGGCCGGGCCGGGGGATGGGTACGTGTGTGCGACCGAAGCACCCGCGCAGTCAGGCCGGGTGACCGTCGCAGCGAGGACTCCCCGTATGCCGACCGGTGCTCCCGGCCCCCTGATGCGGTCCGCGGCCGCCCTGATCCTGGTCGCCGCCGCCGTGCTGCCCGCGGTGGTGGAGCTGGCCTCGCCCGCGCCCTCCACCGCGATAGGGCCGCCGCCGGGCCCGGACCGCCCCGCCCCGCCGGCCCGGGCCGACCTGCGGGCCCCCGGCGCCCCGGCCGTCGACCTGCGGCTGACCGGCGACCCCGGCAACCGGATCACCCTGGTGCTGCTCGGCGACGGCTACACCGCCGACCAGCAGCAGCTCTTCCACGACCAGGCGGACCGGGCCTGGCGGGCGCTGCTGGAGATCGAGCCGTTCCGCACCTACCAGGGGTTCTTCAACATACGGCGGGTGGACGTGGTCTCCCCGGTAGCGGGCATCGCGGAGAGCGAGAACGGCGGGAAGTCCACCGTCACCCCGCTGGGCATGCACTTCTGGTGCGAGGGCACCGCCCGGCTGCTGTGCGCGGACGAGACCGCCACCGCCCGGCTGGCCGGGCAGGGCGAGGGGCCGCAGTACCTGATCGCGCTGGCCAACTCCACCGAGTACGGCGGGGCCGGCGGCACCGGGGTGACCACGCTGGCCGGCGGCAGCCCGGACGCCGGACGGATCATCCAGCACGAGATCGGCCACACCCTGGGCACCCTCGGCGACGAGTACGACAGCGCGCCGAACGACCCGGACTACCCCAACCTGTCCGCGGTGGACGCGGAGGAGATGAAGCGCGGCCGGACCAAGTGGTGGCGCTGGCTGGGCGCCCAGTCGCCGGACGGCGGCGGTCCGGTCGGGGCCTACCGCAGCGCCAACGGCCTGTACCGGCCGACCTCGGACTCGGTGATGCGGACCCTCGGCGGCAGCTACAACCTGCCCTCCCGGGAGGCGATCGTCGAGCAGCTGTACCGCCGGGTGCAGCCCGCCGACGCGCCCGAGCCGGCCCCCGGCCAGCTCTCCGGCCGGCCGAAGCTGCACGTCCGGCCGCTGGCGCTGACCGGCCCGCGGCAGCTGCTGATCAGCTGGACGGTGGACGGGAAGCCGGTGGAGGCGGCCAGCGCGGACGGCACCTGGCTGGACACCGGGGCGCTCGCGCTGTCGGCCGGCCACCGGCACACCGTCACCGCGACCGTCCGGGACACCACCGACTGGGTGCGCGACGAGGCGTTCCGCGACCGCTACATGACCCGGGCGGTGAGCTGGACGCTCGGCGGCTGAAACCGGCCCCCCGGCGGCCCCGGTCCGGGCCCCGGCGGAAAGATCAGGTGATGGGATGACTAGCCTGGTTCCACTATGAGCGTGGACCCCGCCCCCACCGCACCGTCCCTGTCCGCTCCCCGCCGCCCCGCCGCCGCGCCCGAACCGGCTCCCGGCCCCGCCGCTCTCCGGCCGCCCGGCGGCCGGGCCGCCTGGTTCGCCTGGTCGGTCGGCGTCACCGTCTACGCCCTCGCCGTGGTGCACCGCACCAGCCTCGGCGTGGCCGGCCTGGACGCCGCCGCCCGGTTCGGCATCGGCGCCTCCGCCCTCTCCACCTTCTCCATCCTCCAGGTGCTGGTGTACGCCGGGATGCAGATCCCGGTCGGCCTGCTGGTGGACCGGATCGGCCCGCGCCGGGTGCTGCTGCTGGGCGTGGCGCTGATGAGCGCCGGGCAGCTGGCGTTCGCCTTCGCCACCGCGTTCGGGCCCGCGCTGGCCTCCCGGGCGGTGCTCGGCTGCGGCGACGCGATGACCTTCATCAGCGTGCTCCGGGTCGCCGCCCGCTGGTTCCCGGCCGCCCGCAACCCGTTCGTCGCCCAGCTCACCGGACTGGTCGGCACCGGCGGCAACCTGGTCACCACCGTGGTGCTCGCCCAGGCCCTGCACGCCGCCGGGTGGAGCACCACCTTCGGCGTGATCGCGCTGACCGGTGCGGTGGTCTTCGCCGCGGTGTTCGCCCTGCTGAAGGAGGCCCCGCCGGGCGCGCCCGCCCCGGTCCGGCGGGCGGGCGACCGGCTGCCGGTCGGGCGGCAGATCCGGGCCGCCTGGGCCGAGCCCGGCACCCGGCTCGGCCTGTGGGTGCACTTCACCACGGCCTTCCCGGCGGCCGCGTTCGGCCTGCTCTGGGGCCTGCCCTACCTGGTCGAGGGCCAGGGCATGAGCCGGGCCGGCGCGAGCGGCCTGCTCAGCCTGCTGGTGCTCAGCGGCATGGCCTTCGGCCTGCTGTTCGGCCGGCTGCTCTCGCGCTCGGCCGGCTCCCGGCTGCCGATCACCTTCACGGTGCTCGCCGCCACCGCGCTCTGCTGGACCGCTGCCCTGGCCTGGCCGGGCGGCCGCCCCCCGCTGTGGCTGCTGGTGGTGCTGGTGCTGGTGATGGGCAGCAACGGCCCGGCCTCGCTGATCGGCCTGGACTACGCCCGTGCCCACAACCCCGTGGAGCGGCTGGGCACCGCCACCGGCATCGCCAACATGGGCGGCTTCCTGGCCGCCATGGTCACGCTGCTCGGCATCGGCGTGCTGCTGGACGCGCTGGCCGCCCCGGGCGCGGACGGCTACCGCACCTCCGACTACCGGCTGGCGTTCTGCTTCCAGCTGCTGCCGCTGCTGCTCGGCACCACGATGATCCTCCGGCTGCGGCGGAAGCTGCCCGCCGCCCGCTGAGCGGCCGTCAGGGGGTGCTCACCAGGTGGGCGAGCACCCGGGCGCCGAGCTCCCGGTCGCCGACCACCTCGACCGCCGCCGCCTCCGGGCGGACCCGGCCGCAGCACAGCCGGACGAAGGTCTGCCAGTCCATCGACAGCTGCACGTCCGGGCCCAGCACCACCGACTCGTCGACGGTGCCGCGGCCGTCCGGGCCGACCGTGACGGTGCGCCGGAACGGCAGCGCGCCCGTGACGTGGAAGACCACCGTCGAGCCGATCGGCGCGCCCGCCTCCTTGGCGACCTGCTTCGGCAGCGAGGAGATCAGCAGGTCCCGGGTGACGACGGCCGCCGGGGAGTCCAGGTTGCCCGGCAGCTGCAGCGCCCGCCGCAGGTCCTGCTCGTGCACCCACACGTCGAAGGCCCGCAGCCGCAGCAGCGTCGCGTACGGGACGTCCCGGGCCAGCGGGCCGGCCGGCCAGCGGACCAGGTCCTCCGGCTGCTGCCGGGCGTTGCGCAGCGCCCGGGAGCGGCGGATGACGGTGTACTCCAGCTCGCTGGTGATCTCCACCGGCGTCCAGCAGCGGCGCTTGTCGACCGGCAGCTCCATGTACCGGGTGAACTCGTTCGTGACGTGCCGCAGGTCGCGCGGCAGCGCGTGGATCGGCCGCGGGTCGCCCAGCAGCTCGGACTCCACGCCGATCACGTGCGACACCACGTCCCGGACGGACCAGCCGGGGCACTCGGTGGCCCGGTTCCAGGAGTCGGTCGGGAGCGGGGCGAGCAGCTCGGATATCGACTCGATCGAGTGCGTCCACGCGTCGGTGTACGCCTGCACGGTCTGATTGTCCGTCACGGGTATCTCCGGCCCTCCGTCGGCTTGCGTCGTCCCACGTCGCCCGGGCTGTCGAGACCTCCGCACGGACGCGCATAGGGCACGTTACGCTGCCCGGAGAGAGCGGGGCAGCGCTTTCGGGTGACGATCGTAGGCCTCTTGTCGTGGACGGTGGTACTGTGCGCGCTTCATTGATCCAACTCGCGGTCTCGGACGCCGAACCGGTCGCCGAGCGGCGGGCCCGGGCGGCGGCGCTGGTCCGCGCCCAGGACGGCGCCGACCTGGTGGTGCTGCCCGAGCTGTGGGCGGTCGGCGGCTTCGCGTACGACGCCTGGGCGACCGGCGCCGAACCGCTGGACGGACCCACCGCCGAGGCGATGTCGGCCGCCGCGAAGGCCGTCGGCTGCTGGCTGCACGCCGGTTCGATCGTCGAGCGCGACCCCGACGGGCCGATCTACAACACCTCGCTGCTGTTCGCCCCCGACGGCGGGCTGGCCGCCACCTACCGCAAGATCCACCGCTTCGGCTTCGACAGCGGCGAGGCGGTGGCGATGGGCGCCGGCCAGGAGATCGTCACCGCCGACGCCGGTTTCGCCGCGCTCGGCCTGGCCACCTGCTACGACCTGCGCTTCCCCGAGCTGTTCCGGGCCCTGCTGGACGCCGGTGCCGAACTGCTGGTGGTCCCGGCCGCCTGGCCCGCCCGGCGGGCCGAGCACTGGAACCTGCTGGCCCGGGCCCGGGCCGTCGAGGAGCAGGCGTACGTGCTGGCCTGCAACACCGCCGGCACCCACGGCGGCGTCGAGCAGGCCGGCCGCAGCCTGGTGGTCGACCCCTGGGGCCGGGTGCTGGCCGAGGCCGGGCCGGACGAGCAGGTGCTCGCCGTCGAGTTCGACCCCGCCGAGGTGGCGAAGTGCCGGGCCGAGTTCCCGGTGCACCGGGACCGCCTGCTCGGCATCCCGGCCCCCGTCCAGCGCTGAACCGCCCCGCTCGGACCGCCTGCGCGCAACTCGGTGGACCTTGGCCCGGATTGACCATTCCGAGGTAGTCTGTGCGCGTTTTGTGTGCTGGGGCGCCGGGTCGCGGTCCGGTCCGGAGAGGGGACGCGGCCATGACCGCTGCGGGAGCCGGGGGCGGGCGCGCCCAGATCCGGCGCAACAGCCTCCGCGAGCAGATCGCCGACGCCCTGCGGGACGAGATGATGGCCGGCCGGCTGCCGGCCGGCCGCAACTTCACCGTCAAGGAGATCGCCGAGGTCTACGGCGTCTCCGCCACCCCCGCCCGGGAGGCGCTGGTCGACCTCGCCGCGCAGGGCCTGCTGGTCAGCGAACCGCACCGGGGCTTCACCGTGCCCGAGTTCGGCTGGCCGGACTTCCTGGAGATCTTCGAGGCCCGCACCCTGCTCACCGACAACGCGCTGCGCCACCTCGGCGCCCGGGTGGAGCGCTACGACTGGTCCCGGCTGGCCTCGCTGCGCCGCCGGGCCGACGCCGCCGCCCGGGCCGCCCGGGCCGGGCAGCTCGACGTGCTGGTCGGCTGCGACCTGCGGTTCTGGCAGGAGGCGGCCGCGCTGCTCTGCAACGACCGGATCGCCGACTACCTGGGGTGGCTGCGGGTGCAGTCCTGGATGTTCGCCGCCCCGCACCTGCGCGGCGGCGAGCTGGCCGGCCTCTGCTGGGACCGGCACGGCGAGCTGGTCGACCGGATCGAGGCCCGGGACCGGGTCGGCGCGCACCGGATCGTCAACGACTACAACCTGTTCACCGTCGAACTGCTCGCCGGGCTGCTCGGCGAGCCCCTCGACGGGGTCGCCGTGCTGCGGCTGCTGCGCGACCCGCTGCCCCCGGCCGCCCCCGCGGTCGCCGTCGCCCCCGACCCCGTTCCCGCCGCCGTCGCGGACGGGGCCGCGCCCGCCGCGGTGCCGCCCGCCGGGGTCGGTCCGGGCCGGGTCCCGATGCCCAGGTTCGTCCCGCCCGGGCGGTTCGCCCGGCCCTCCCGACCGGGGAGCGGGGAGCCCGCCGCGGGCCGGTAGGGTTGGGGCCCGTTGCCCGCCGACCCGAGAGGACGAGCCGGCCCATGGCCTGCGACCTCTGGCTCGTCCCGCTCGTGGACGTGCTCGCCCACAGTCCCGAGAACCCCTTCCGCGAGGACCTGGACCGCTACAACGCGGTGCTCGCCCAGCACGGGCTGCCGCCCGTCCCGGTCCATCCGTACGTGCCGGGATTCTCCGGGGAGGTCGAGACGATAGCCGCCTTCGACTACGACTCGCTCCACTTCCTGCGCCGCGCCTACCTGTTGGGCCTCACCGGCTTCGAGGTGACGCCGGTGGACGCGCTCGGCAGCGACTACGAGCAACTGCTGGAGATGTTCGAGTCCACGGCCGAACAGTCGCACCTGGTCTGGCACTTCGACCACGCCGGGGCCTATGTCCCGGTGGACTTCGCGCTGCCGCTGGTCGCCGACGAACTACTGGCCGCCGGAGGGCCGTTGGGCTCCTCGTACGGACTGGTTCGTGAACTCCAGGCGGTGGCACCGCTGTTGGGCATCGACCCGGTCAACCCCCCGCTCCCCACCCGGCCGCTGGGCCCCACCCAGCTGGAACAGCCCTTCGGCCCCCCGATCGACGACTTCCACCCCTACGCCCGGGAGCGCCACGCCTGGTCCGGCCTCTACTCGGCCGCCACCCGCAGCGTCACCCAGGGCTCGATGATCGTCTTCGCCTGACCGGCCCGGCCGCGGACCACCCGGCCGCGGACCACCCGGCCCCGGACCACCCGGCCGCGCGCTCAGCGCAGCGGGCCCTCCGGGGGCCGCTGCCGCGGCATGGTGGGCCGGGTGCCGGGCGGCGGCAGCACCCGGACCTGGGCGCCCGCCCCGCCCTCGTTGCGGCCGCCCCAGGCGCCCGGCGCCTGGGTGGGCAGCTGGCTCATGCCGGCCCGGAACTCCAGCATCCACTCCGAGGTCTCGGAGCGGACCATGTCCGAGACGTCCTCGCAGAAGCGCCGCAGCACGCCGAGGCAGCGCTCGGCGGCCTCGCCCGCAGTGCCCTCGGTCGGGCCGAGCACCTCGCGGACGCACTCCGAGGCCCAGTCGAACTGGAAGGCCTCCAGCCGGCGCTGCAGCGCCTGCGCGGTGGAGACGTCCCGCATCCAGCCGGAGGTCAGGCCGAAGGCCCGGTCGGCGAACAGCGCGGCGGCGGCCAGCGCCAGGCCGGTGTAGCCCCACTCCAGGGCGTGCGGCAGCACGCCGGTCGGCGAGACCAGCGGCGCGCCGACGCCGCCGAGCGCGAACACGCCGGAGGAGAACCGCAGCAGGCGGGCCCAGCGGCGCTTCCAGACCCGGTCCCGGCGGTACCAGTCGATCGCCTCGACGGCGCGCTCCTCCGACCAGCGGTAGAGCTCCTCCAGCCGCTCGGCGGGCTCGCCCCAGTCGCCGAGCGGGAACTGACGGGCACTCAGGTCGGTCCGGCGGCGGGTGGGGGTCCGCCCGCCGGAACCCGGGACGGGCTGGTCGTCGTCGGCGACCTCTTTGCCCCAGGGGCTCTCCTCGGGCTGCATTTCCGGCTGGCTCACCTGTGGCGCTCCCTGTGGCGGGGTGACTGCGGGGGCCCGGCGGGGTGCCGGGACCGGCGGGCGGGCCCGTACCGGCTCCGGGGAACCGGGCCCTCCTGCGTGGAACGGTGGAAACTGGTGGAACTGACGGTGCGTGGTGCGCGGACCCGGGGCGCCCGGTGCGGGTCGGAGCCGTCCGGGAGGCCGTGCCCGGTGTGCGGCCGGGTCCTCGTCCAACAGCACTTCTTACCGCCAAATGGCTGACCGTGGGGGCGCTTCCGCAGTGATCGTTATCTGATTCCGGCTCCGGAAGCCGAGGTCGGAGGGTTGCGGCGGGTGGCCGGATTTCACCCGTCCGGGCGGGGTGAACGGGGGGTGTCGCCCTGACGGTACGGCCGTTCGAGGTCACTCTCCCGGGTGGTGCTCGTCGTCCGCCGGACCGCGGGGTCGGAGCCGGACCGGGTCCCGGGGCCCGCGACCGAGCCGCCGACGGGCCGGAACCGGCCACCGACTAGGCTTGGCAGGCGTGAAGGTCCTCGTCATCGGAACCGGCGCCCGCGAACACGCCCTGTGCCGCTCACTGTCCCAAGACCCCGCCGTCGGCGAGCTGCACTGCGCGCCGGGCAACGCCGGCATCGCGCGCCTCGCCACGCTGCACCCGGTCGACCAGCTGGACGGCGCCGCGGTCACCGCGCTGGCCGTCGAGCTCGGCGCCGACCTGGTGGTGATCGGCCCGGAGGCCCCGCTGGTGGCCGGCGTCGCCGAGCCGCTCCGGGCGGCCGGCATCCCGGTGTTCGGCCCCGGCAAGGAGGCCGCCCAGCTGGAGGGCTCCAAGGCCTTCGCCAAGGACGTGATGGCCGGCGCCGGCGTCCCCACCGCGCGCTCCTACGTCTGCACCACCGCCGCCGAGGCCGCCGAGGCGCTGGACGCCTTCGGCGCCCCCTACGTGGTGAAGGACGACGGCCTGGCGGCCGGCAAGGGCGTCGTGGTCACCGAGGACCGCGCCGCCGCGCTGGCGCACGCCGCGGCCTGCGACCGGGTGGTCATCGAGGAGTACCTGGACGGACCCGAGGTCTCGCTGTTCGCGATCACCGACGGCACCACGGTGCTCCCGCTGGTCCCCGCGCAGGACTTCAAGCGCGCCCTGGACGGCGACCTGGGGCCGAACACCGGCGGCATGGGGGCCTACACCCCGCTGCCGTGGGCCCCGGAGGGCCTGGTCGAGGAGGTGCTGGAGACCGTCCTGCAGCCCACCGTCGACGAGCTGCGCCGCCGCGGCACCCCGTTCTCCGGCCTGCTGTACGCGGGCCTCGCGCTGACCTCGCGCGGCACCCGGGTGATCGAGTTCAACGCCCGGTTCGGCGACCCGGAGACCCAGGTCGTGCTGGCCCGGCTGCGCACCCCGCTGGCGGGCGTCCTGCTGGCCGCCGCCAACGGCACGCTCGGCGAACTGGAGCCGCTGCGCTGGTCCGAGGAGGCCGCGGTCACCGTGGTGCTGGCCTCCGAGGGCTACCCGGCCGACCCGCGCACCGGTGACCCGATCGAGGGCCTGGACGCGGCGGAGGCCGACGGCACCGCCTTCGTGCTGCACGCGGGCACCCGGGCCGGCGGCGACGGCGAGGTGCTGACCGCGGGCGGCCGGGTGCTGTCCGTCACCGCCACCGGCGCCGACCTCGCCGAGGCCCGGGCCAAGGCGTACGCGGGCGTCGCGCGGATCTCCTTCAAGGGCGCCCAGCACCGCACCGACATCGCGCTGAAGGCCGCCCAGTAGCAGCCGGTAGCAGAGCGCGAGCGGCTCCCACCCGGGGCGCTGCGTCCGGACCGACCCGTCCGGACGCAGCGCCCCGCGGCTTTTCCCGAGGCCGACGCCGTCAGCGGCGGGGGAGGAAAACCAGTCCTTCGGGTGATCCACCGGTCATCCTGCTGACGGGGCGCGGGCGCGCGCCGTAGGGTGCGCTGCATCGCGCAGGGGCGGGGGCTCCGTCGCGGACGCGGCTCGTCGCCGGAGTGCGCCGGGGCGATGCTGGGAGCGTCGGCGCTCCGCCGCAGTGTCACCAGGACGGGTGGAATCCCGGAGGTTCCGGAACGTCCGCCCGCACCGAGGCGTCGAAACTGGGCAGGAGAGCGCCACGCGAGTCGTACCACCGGGTTCGGCATCCGCCGCTTCCCGTACCGGAATTGATCGAGTCGAGTCGGCTGCGAAGGGGGTGCCGCGGCGATGGCTGCAGTGGACACCGCACGCGCCCGGGCCCGGGCCGTCCTGCGACTGCGCGGACGGGCCGTGGCCGCCGCCGCGCTGCCCGCCGCCTGCGCGGCGGTGCTGTTCGCCGGGCGGTTCACCGGACGCATAGGCGCCCCGGGGGCGCCGGACGCCGCCCTGTGGGACGGCATCCGCTGGGCGGTCGGCGCGGTCGCCGCGCTGACCCTGCTGCTGGCCGCCCTGGTGGCCCGGGCGCACCGGCGGGCCGTCCCGCCGGTCACCCCGGCGGTGCCGCTGGAGCGGTCCGACGCCCCCGAGCTGTACCGCCTGATCGAGGAGTTGGCCGACCGGCTGGACGTGCCCGCGCCCGCCGCCATCGCGCTCACCCCCGACTGCGACAGCTGGCTGGAGGAGCCGCACGCGGCCGCCCGCCGGCCGTCCGCCCCGGTGCTGGTGATCGGTTCCCCCTTCCTGTGGTGGATGCGGGCCGGCGAACTGCGCGCCCTGCTCGCCCCGGTGGTGGCCGGCACCGCGGCCGCCGCCGACCCGGACATCGCCGCCGCCCGCCGCTGGCTGCGCACCCTGGACGCCGCGCTCGGCGAGCACCGCCGCGGCCCGGTCGCCCTGGTCGACCGCCGGCTGCTCGGCGCCTGCCGCGAGCACTCCGCCGAGCTGGAGCAGGCCGCCGCGGCCCGGTCCTCCGAACTGGCCAGGGCCGTCGACCCCGGGCTGCGGATCGCCGCCCAGGAACAGGTCGGCCTGGCCTACGCGGGCTGGGACCGGCTGCTCACCCGGGTCGCGCTGCCCGCCTGGCGGCTCGGCCGGCACCCCGAGCACCTGAACGCCGGCGTGGTCTCCGCGCTCACCGAGCTCTCCCGCCGCGACCGGCTGGCCGCCGACGGCTACGGCAACCGGCTCGGCGACCGACCCGCCTGCGACCTGCTGGAGGAGCCCGGCGCGGTGGACGCCCGGGTCTCCCGGCTGGCCGCCGGGCTGCTGCACGAGGAGCCCGCCGGGGGCTGGCGGCCGCTCGCCTGGGCGGACTACCCGCGCGAGGTGGTCGACCACGGCTGGCGGGCGCAGGCCGCCGCCCTGCAGGCCGCGCTCGGCGGCGACCGGAAGCACACCGGCCCGGCCCTGGACCAGGTGCTGGCCCGGCTCGCGGCCGGCGAGGCCGAGACGCTGGCCGCCGCCCTGGCCGGCCAGGTGGCGCGCGGGGCCCGGGTCGCGCCCCCGCTGCCCCCCGTGCGCAGCGGCCGCGACCTGCTGGTCGAGCACCTGGTCGCCACCGTCTGCTGCGCCGCCGTGGACGCCGGCACCGCCACCCCCGGCCTGGACTGGCTGGACGGCCCGGTGCTGCTGTCCGCGGCGGCGCCGCGGGCCGAACTCGCCCCGGCGGTGGCCCTCGCGGTGGAGGACGGGCAGGACGGCCCGTTGCTGTCCTGGCTGGAGCGGGCCGGGGTGCGGCTGGAGCGCCCGGTGCGCCTCTCGGGCTGAGCCGGGGGCCGGGCGCGGCCGGTACCAATTGCTACGGTGGGGTGACGCTCCGCCAGCAAACTGTGGTGTGCTGGACGACACGCACATCCGCATGGCAAATGCCAAACCCTCGGTGGATGGGCGAAGGGTGGGGAGGGCGTGTGGGGACGGAGTCCAACCGCCGGTGGGAGTCCGGCACGCTGGCGCACGGGGTCTCCGACCCGTTCGGGCAGGGCCCGCTGCCCTGGCTGCGCAGCCCCGACCACTACCTGGCCGACGGCGAGGGCGCGGTGCCCTGGTACGTCAGCGTGGACGCCCCGGGGCAGCGGCCGATCGACGGCCCGGCCCGGCCGCCGCGGCCCGCGGTCAGCGGCCCGCGCAACGCGGACGACGTCCGCCGGCAGATCAAGGGCTTCGCCTCGGCCTGCGTGGCCCGGCCCGGCGGCGCGGTGGACTTCCGGGTCACCGTGAACCCGCCGCAGGAGTTCCAGGTCGACGTCTACCGGATCGGCCACGACGGCGGCGACGGGGCCCGGCAGGTCGCCTCCAGCCCGCTGATCGCCGGCCTGGCCCAGCCCGCGCCGATGGTCGCCGACCGGACGGTCTCCTGCCACCACTGGTGGCAGTCCTGGCGGTTGCAGGTCCCGGCCGACTGGCGCCCCGGCGCGTACGTCGCCGTGCTGACCACCGCCGACGCCGGGCACCGCAGCCACATCCCGTTCACCGTGCGGGACTTCGCCCCGGCCGACCTGCTGCTGGTGCTGCCCGACGTGACCTGGCAGGCGTACAACCTGTTCCCCGAGGACGGGCACCTCGGGGCCAGCCTCTACCACGCCTGGGACGACGCGGGCCGACTGGTCGGCGAGGCGGAGGCGGCGGTCACCGTCTCCTTCGACCGGCCGCACGCCGGGGCCGGGCTGCCGCTGCACGTCGGGCACGCCTACGACTTCATCCGGTGGGCCGAGCGCTACGGCTACGACCTGGGCTACGCCACCGCCACCGACCTGCACGCCGGGCTGGTCGACCCGTCCCGGTACAAGGCGCTGGTCTTCCCCGGGCACGACGAGTACTGGTCGGAGCCGATGCGCCGGGCCGCCGAGCGGGCCCGGGACGGCGGCACCTCGCTGGTGTTCCTCTCCGCGAACAGCGTGTACTGGCGGGTCGAGCTGTCGCCGGGGCCGAACGGCGAGCCGTACCGGCTGCTGAACTGCCGCAAGCGGCAGCGGCTGGCCGCCGACCACCCGGCGGCCGGGGTGCCCGGCGCGGCCTCCGCGCTGTGGCGGGACGCCGGGGAGCCCGAGCAGCACCTGCTGGGCGTCCAGTACGCGGGCAGCGTGCCCGCGCCGGTGCCGCTGGTGGCCCGCAACACCGGGCACTGGCTCTGGCAGGGCACCGGCCTGGCCGAGGGCGAGGAGCTGCCCGGGCTGGTGGCCGGCGAGGCCGACCGCTACTACCCGAAGGTCGCGCTGCCCGCGTACCGGGAGCGGACACTGCTCGCGCACTCCCCGTACCGGGACGCCGCCGGGCGGCTCACCCACCAGGAGACCTCGCTGTACCGGGCGCCCAGCGGGGCGTACGTGTTCGCCGCCGGGACGTTCGCCTGGTCGCCCGCGCTGGACCGGCCCGGGCACACCGACGAGCGCATCCAGCGGGCCACCGCGAACCTGCTGGACCACCTGTGCAAGGAGGGGCGCACCGGGTCCTGACCGGCCCGGCATGAAAGACTTCCCGGCGGCAGAGCCCCCAGCTGTGAGGACTGAACGACCGTGAGCGGATTCGTCACCAAGCCCGAGCCGGTCCAGGTGCCCGGCCTGGTCCACCTGCACACCGGCAAAGTGCGCGACCTGTACCGGGCCGGGAACGGCGACCTGGTGATGGTGGCCAGCGACCGGACCTCCGCCTACGACTGGGTGCTGCCCAACGAGATCCCGGACAAGGGCCGGGTCCTCACCCAGCTGTCGCTCTGGTGGTTCGACCGGATCGCCGACATCGTCCCCAACCACGTCGTCTCCACCGAGCTCCCGGCCGGCGCGCCCGCCGACTGGGCCGGCCGCACCCTGATCTGCCGCAGCCTCGACATGGTGCCGGTGGAGTGCGTGGCCCGCGGCTACCTGGCCGGCTCCGGCCTGGAGGAGTACCGGGCCTCCCGCACCGTGTGCGGGATCGCGCTGCCCGAGGGCCTGGAGAACAGCTCCGAGCTGCCCGCGCCGATCTACACCCCGGCGCTCAAGGCCGAGGTCGGCGAGCACGACGAGAACGTGCCCTACGAGGAGACCGCCCGCCGGATCGGCGCCGAACTCGCCGCCACCCTGCGGCAGACCACCCTCGCGGTGTACTCCCGGGCCCGCGACATCGCCCGCGAGCGCGGCCTGATCCTCGCCGACACCAAGTTCGAGTTCGGCCTGCTGGACGGCGAGCTGGTGATCGGCGACGAGGTGCTCACCCCGGACTCCTCCCGCTACTGGCCCGCCGACCGCTGGGAGCCCGGCCGCGACCAGCCGTCCTTCGACAAGCAGATCATCCGCGACTGGCTGACCTCGCCCGCCTCCGGCTGGGACCGCAGGAGCGAGAACCCGCCGCCGGAGCTGCCCGCCGAGATCGTCGAGCACACCCGGCAGCGCTACATCGAGGCGTACGAGAAGCTCACCGGCCTGAACTGGAAGTGACCGCGCCCGGTCGGCTGTGACGTGACGTGACGTGACGTTCCGTCACAGCCAGCCGTGCTCGCGGGCGATCCGCACCGCCGCGTGGCGGTTCTCCGCGCCGAGCTTGCCCGCCGCCGCGGACAGGTAGTTGCGCACCGTGCCCGGCGAGAGCGCGGCCCGCTCGGCGATCTCGGCGATCGAGGAGCCGTCCGCGGCCAGCTCCAGCACGTCCGTCTCGCGCGGGGTCAGCGGGGAGTCGCCCGCGCTGATCGCCTCCGCGGCCAGCTCCGGGTCCACGTAGCGGCCGCCGGCCCGGACGGTGCGGATGATCCCGGCCAGGTCGGAGGCGGAGACCGTCTTCGGCAGGAAGCCGCGCACCCCGACCTCCAGGGCCCGCTTCAGGTAGCCCGGGCGGCCGTGCCCGGTCACGATCATCACCCGGCACTCCGGCAGCCGCAGGCGCAGCTCGGCCGCCACCTCCAGGCCGTCCAGGCCCGGCATCTGCAGGTCCAGCACCGCGACGTCCGGGCGGTGCGCGGCCGCCATCGCCAGCGCCTCCGGGCCGGAGGCCGCCTCGGCCACCACGGCGAGGTCGTCCTCCAGCGCCAGCAGGGCGGCCAGCGCGCCGCGGATCAGGTGCTCGTCGTCGGCGAGCAGCACCCGCACCTGGTCGGTCATGAGGTGAATTCCCTTGCAGTGAGCGGTAGTTCGGCGATCAGTCGGAAGCGTCCGGGGGACCGGCCGGCAGCGGCCAGGGTGCCGCCGTGGGCCGCCAGCCGCTCGCCCAGGCCGCGCAGGCCGCTGCCCGCGCCCTCCGCGCGCGGGGCCGGGACGGCGGGGACGCCGTCGTTCTCCACCTCCAGCACGGCGGTGCCGCCGGAGACCCGCAACCGGAACAGGCAGTTCGCGGCCTCCGAGTGGCGCAGCACGTTGGTGGCCGCCTCCCGGACCACCCAGCCCAGCACCGCCTGCGCCCCGGCGGGCAGCTCCTCGGCGTCCGACAGCTCGGTGCGGCAGTCCACGTTCGCGGCCCGCAGCACCGCGGCCGCGCCGATCAGCTCGGTGTGCAGCTCCACCGTCCGGTAGCCGCGCACCACCTCGCGGACCTCGCGCTGCGAGTCCTGGGCGATCCGCTGCACCTCGGTCATCTGGTCCACCGCCTCGGGCCGTTGACGGCGGGCCAGCTGCACTGCCAGCTCGCTCTTCAGCGCGATGGTGGCCAGGTTGCGGCCCAGCACGTCGTGCAGGTCGCGGGAGAACCGCAGCCGCTCCTCGGCGACCGCGAGGCGGGCCTGGGTCTCCCGGGCCTCGTCCAGCTCCCAGACCACCTTCGCGGTCCAGGCCGAGCAGCGCACCGTCGTGCAGGCCATGCCCCCGCCGATCAGGCAGCCCGCCGCCATCCCCGCCACCCCGGCCGGGTGGACGCCCGTCAGCAGCAGCGGCACCGTGAGCAGCGCCAGCGTGCCCAGCGCGCCCAGCGCCGCCTCGCGGACCGTGACGCCCAGGGAGGCCGCCGTGATCCAGAAGGTCACCGTCGTCACCGCCACCGTCACCGGGAAGACCGAGCCCTGCTCCGACAGCGGCGGCGAGGTGGACACCGCGGCCAACGCCAGCCCCACCGCGAACGCCCCCGAGGACAGCAGCCAGCGGTCCGGGCGGGGGCGGCGTCCCAGGAAGGCCGCCAGACCCACCCGGTACAGCACCGCGTTCAGGGCCGAGGCCACCAGCACGCCCGCCATCAGCAGCCAGCGTCCCGCCGGGGGCCCCGGCCGCCCGGCCTGTCCGACCACCCCGCCGAGCAGGAGCAGCGGCTGCACCACCGCCACCAGGTACAGCGACCAGCGCACGTACAGCTCGGTGCGCTGCGGCTTGGACAGCGCCCGCCAGCGCCGCAGCGGCCTCGGCCTGTTCACCCGCACGTCCGGTCCCCACTTCCTGACGACGACTCCGGCGAATCTAGCGCCGGGGCTCCCAGCGGAACCAGCGGCGGGTGGCCCAGAGCGCGGCGGCGGCCCAGCCGACGGCCAGCAGTAGCGGCAGCGCGGCCGTCGACCAGGTCGCCGCGAAGCCCTCGGACGGGCCGACGCCGTCGGTGCCGAACCAGCCGATCCGCAGCAGTTGGAGCGCCGGGGTGGTCGGCAGCAGGCGGCAGAGGTCGGCCACGCCGTCCGGCATCGACTCCAGCGGGACCAGCAGGCCGGAGCCGAACTGGGCCACCAGCATCAGCGGCAGGGTGGTGATGCCGGCCGTCTCGACGGTCCGGGTGACCGCGCTGGACAGCGCGGCCAGGGCGGTCAGCAGGACGCCGGACAGCGCCAGGCCGAGCAGCATCAGCAGCGGGTTGGCCGGGGTGCGCAGGTGCAGCGCGGCGGCGCCGACCACCCCGAGCAGCAGGCACTGGGCCAGGGCCAGCAGGATCGACGGGACGGCGGTGCCGAACAGGATCTCGGTGTCGGTGGCCTCGCCGGTCCGCAGCCGCTTGAGCACCAGGTCGTTGCGGCGGGCGGTGTAGGCGCTGGTCAGGTTGGTGTAGACGACGACCAGCAGCACGATGCCCATCGAGCCGGTGATCAGGTTGGTGTCCACGTCCAGGCCGGGGGTGTGCTCGGCGGCGGCCCGCAGGATCGAGCGCAGCGAGCCGACCAGGACGAACGGCAGCACCAGGGCGACGAACACGGCGGTGCGGTTGCGGCGCAGCAGGGTGGTCTCGGCCCGGCCGAGGGCGAGCAGGCGGCTCAGCGGCGTGGTGGCGGCGGGGGCGGTGGTCGCGGTGGTCGCGGTGGTCGCGGTGCTCATGCGGCACTTCCGAGGGTCTCGGGGCGGGCGGGGCGGGCGGTGTCGGGGCCGCTGTCGGGGCCGGGGCCGGGGCCGGCCGCGATGGCCAGGAAGGCTTCCTCCAGGGAGGCGCTGCGGGCGTCCAGCCGGTCCAGCACGACCCGGTGGCGGGCGGCCCAGCCGAGCAACTCGGTGAGGGTGCCCTGCAGGTCGGCGGTGTGCAGGGTGACCCGGCGGCCGTCGATCACCGGCTCGGCGCCGGGCAGCACCGGGAGCTCCAGGTCGGCGTGCGGGCCGGTCCGCTCGGGCAGTTCGAAGCCGATCCGGGCCGGGTGGCCGGCCAGCACCTCGGCGACCGTGCCGGTCACCCGGACCCGGCCGCGGTGCATGATCGCCAGCCGGTCGGCGAGCTCCTCGGCCTCCTCCAGGTAGTGCGTGGTGAGCAGCACGGTGGTGCCGCCCGCCCGCAGTTCGCGGATCAGCCGCCAGACCGCGGCCCGGGCCTCCGGGTCCAGACCGGTGCTGGGCTCGTCCAGGAACAGCACCTCGGGCCGGCCCAGCAGGGCCATCGCCAGGTCGAGGCGGCGGCGCTCGCCGCCGGACAGCTGCTTGACCCGCACCCCGCGCCGGGGCAGCAGGCCGACCAGGTCGAGCGCCCGGTCGACCTCGCGGGCGCCGGAGGTCAGCCCGGCCCAGCAGCGGCCGGTCTCGGCGAGGGTCAGCTCCCCGGGGAAGCCACCCTCCTGCAGCATGATGCCGATCCGCGGGCGGAGCGCCCCCCGCTGCCGGACCGGGTCCAGGCCGAGCACCCGGACCTCGCCCGCGCTCGGCGTGGCCAGGCCCTCCAGCACCTCCAGGGTGGAGGTCTTGCCGGCGCCGTTGGTGCCCAGCAGGGCGAACAGCTCGCCGCGGGCGACGGTCAGGTCCAGGCCGCGGACGGCCTCGAAGCCGGCGCTGCCGGACGGCCCGTAGCGGCGGTGCAGCCCACGGGCCTCGACGGCGGGGCGGGAACGGCTGGTGTCGGTCATGGCTCCAGCCTCCCGGCGGTCGGCGGCCGCCAGTAGTGAGGACCGTCACCGGGCGGCGGTGCGGTGCCACGGGTCGGCGGTGACAAATGTCAGGGGCCGGGGGAGCGACGGGGCCGGGGGAGTGCCGGGAGGACCCGGAAAGACCCGGGAACGCCGAAGGCCCCCTCGGTCGAGGGGGCCTTCGGTTCTGGAGCGGACGACGAGATTCGAACTCGCGACCCTCACCTTGGCAAGGTGATGCTCTACCAACTGAGCCACGTCCGCATGCATATGTACTTGTAGGTTACAGCTGTTCACGCTAGCTGCGAGCGGACGACGAGATTCGAACTCGCGACCCTCACCTTGGCAAGGTGATGCTCTACCAACTGAGCCACGTCCGCACGGTGCTTGCGCACCGGCCGCCCCATTCGGGTTTCCCCGGTTGCGGCGACAGGAAGAACTCTACAACATCGATCGGGCTGTTCGCCCCACCCTTCCCCGGCGGTGCGGCCGGGGAAGGCCGGTGGGGCCGCAACGGCCCGCTGGCGTACGTCAGTTGTTCTCGGCGAAAGCCTCGTACACGTGCTTCGGGATACGACCGCGGGCGGGGAGCTCGTGCCCGTTCGACTGGGCCCAGGCGCGCACCGCGGCCGGGTCCGGGGTGAGCGCGGTGCGGCGGAAGGACTTCCCGCTGCGGCTCTGCCGGCGGCCGGCGGCGACGAAGGGTGCGAGGGCCTCCCGAAGCTTTTCCGCGTTGTCGGCGGACAGGTCGATCTCGTAGGACTTCCCGTCCACACCGAAGTGGACGGTTTCTGCGGCGGCGCCGCCGTCCAGATCGTCGGAGAGCGTGACGACTACACGCTGAGCCATGGGTGTCAATCCTCTCGGGCAATTTCGGCCGTCGGGGTCTCGGATGCCTCCGGCCGGTCGGGCAGGGATCGCGGCATCCGCCGGCGGGCAGGGGAGCCCACGCCGAGATGCGGCGCGTTCGGCTGCCGGTCGCCCTATTCTGCACCCCGGAGCGGGTGAAATCGAAGAGTTGGGGATTCCTTTTTTCCGGATATTCACGGGGTGCCCTCCGAACCCGATAACCCGCCCGCTGCAGACGGGATTAAAGCGGCGAAATCGGATGCGGCCGCCCGACCGCCGCCGGCGCGGACGGGGCCGGAACCCCCGTCCCGTAAGGGGCGTTGGTCTACGCGCGTTACCCTTCCCGGCCCGCAGAACGCCCCTTCCGTCCGGGTAGTCTGAAGGTCCCCCGCCTGAACGCAATCACCACCGGGAGTGCCAGTGGCACGCGTCGTAGTCGACGTCATGCTCAAGCCGGAGATCCTCGACCCCCAGGGCCAGGCGGTGCAGCGTGCACTGCCGCGCCTCGGATTCGCCGGGATCGCCGACGTCCGCCAGGGCAAGCGTTTCGAACTGGAGCTGGAGGGCCCGGTCGACGACGCCGCGCTCGCCCGCATCCGCGAGGCCGCCGAGACCTTCCTGGCCAACACCGTGATCGAGGACTTCACCGTCCGCGTCGAGGAGGAGGGGAAGTGACCACCCGAGTCGGCGTCGTCACTTTCCCCGGTTCCCTCGACGACCGCGACGCCCAGCGCGCGGTCCGCCTGGCCGGCGCCGAGCCGGTCGCCCTCTGGCACCGCGACAAGGACCTCCACCAGGTCGACGCCGTGGTCCTGCCCGGCGGATTCTCCTACGGGGACTATCTGCGCTGCGGTGCGATCTCCCGCTTCTCCCCGGTGATGGACACCGTCATCGAGCAGGCGAAGCTGGGAATGCCGGTCCTCGGTATCTGCAACGGCTTCCAGGTGCTGTGCGAATCGCACCTGCTGCCCGGCGCGCTCACCCGCAACGACTCGCTGCACTTCATCTGCCGCGACCAGAAGCTGCGGATCGAGAACGCCGGGACCGCCTGGACCCGGGATTACTCGGCCGGCCAGGAAATCGTCGTTCCGCTGAAGAACGGCGAAGGCCGCTTCGTCGCCGACGAGCACGTCCTCGACGCCCTGGAGGCGGAGGGCCGGATCGTCGCCCGCTACCTCGACGTCAACCCGAACGGTTCGTACCGCGACATCGCCGGCATCACCAACGCGGCCGGCAATGTCGTCGGCCTGATGCCGCACCCGGAGCACGCCGTGGAGCCGCTCACCGGTCCGACCACCGAGGGCCTGGGCTTCTTCACTTCCGTCCTGAAGCAGCTGGTGAACGCCTGATGAGCCTCGACACCGTCAAGAACGCCGAGCAGACCCCGGACGCCGCCCAGCCCTGGGCCGAACTCGGCCTCAAGCAGGACGAGTACGCGCGCATCCGGGAGATCCTGGGCCGCCGTCCGACCGGCGCCGAGCTGGCCATGTACTCCGTGATGTGGTCGGAGCACTGCTCCTACAAGAGCTCCAAGGTGCACCTCAAGCAGTTCGGCGAGAAGGCGCCCGAGAACGACGCCATGCTCGTCGGCATCGGCGAGAACGCCGGCGTCGTCGACGTCGGCCAGGGCTACGCGGTCACCTTCAAGGTCGAGTCGCACAACCACCCGTCCTACATCGAGCCCTACCAGGGCGCGGCCACCGGCATCGGCGGCATCGTGCGCGACATCCTGGCGATGGGCGCCCGCCCGGTCGCCGTGATGGACCCGCTGCGCTTCGGCGCCCCGGACCACCCCGACACCCGCCGGGTGCTGCCCGGGATCGTCGCGGGCATCGGCGGCTACGGCAACTGCCTGGGCCTGCCGAACATCGGCGGCGAGGTCGTCTTCGACGCCTGCTACCAGGGCAACCCGCTGGTCAACGCGCTCTGCGTGGGCGTGATGAAGCACGAGGACATCCACCTCGCGCAGGCGTCCGGCCCCGGCAACAAGGTCATCCTGTACGGAGCCCGCACCGGCGGCGACGGCATCGGCGGTGTCTCGGTGCTCGCCTCGGAGACCTTCGACGCGACCGGCCCGGCCAAGCGCCCCGCCGTCCAGGTCGGCGACCCGTTCCAGGAGAAGCTCCTGATCGAGTGCACCCTGGAGATCTTCAAGGAGGACCTGGTCGCGGGCATCCAGGACCTCGGCGGCGCCGGCCTGTCCTGCGCCACCTCGGAGCTGGCCTCGGCCGGCACCGGCGGCATGCGGATCGAGCTGGACACCGTCCCGCTGCGCGACCACACGCTCTCGCCCGAGGAGATCCTCATGAGCGAGTCGCAGGAGCGCATGTGCGCGATCGTCGAGCCCGGCAAGGTCGACCGCTTCCTGGAGATCTGCGAGAAGTGGGACGTCATCGCCACCGTCATCGGCGAGGTGACCGACGGCGAGCGGCTGGAGATCTTCTGGCACGGTGAGCTGGTGGTCGACGTGCCGCCGCGCACCGTCGCCCACGAGGGCCCGACCTACCAGCGCCCGTACGCCCGCCCGTCCTGGCAGGACGCGCTGCAGGCCGACGCCCCGACCGCCGAGCGGCTCGCCCGTCCGGCGAACGGCGCGGAGCTGAAGGACGCGCTGCTCAAGGTGGCCGGCTCGCCGAACCAGGCCTCCAAGGCGTGGATCACCGACCAGTACGACCGCTACGTCCTGGGCAACACGGTGCTCGCCACCCCCGAGGACTCCGGCATGATCCGGATCGACGAGGAGACCAACCTCGGCGTCTCGGTCGCCACCGACGGCAACGGCCGCTACACCAAGCTGGACCCGTACACCGGCGCCCAGCTGGCCCTGGCCGAGGCGTACCGGAACGTCGCGGCCGGCGGCGCCAAGCCGCTCGCGGTCTCCGACTGCCTCAACTTCGGCTCCCCCGAGGACCCGGACGTGATGTGGCAGTTCGCCGAGGCCACCCGCGGCCTGGCCGACGCCTGCCAGGTGCTCGGCACCCCGGTCACCGGCGGCAACGTCTCGCTGTACAACCAGACCGGCGACGTCGCCATCCACCCGACCCCCGTGGTCGCGGTGCTCGGCGTCATCGACGACGTCACCCGGCGCACCCCGGTCGGCTTCGCCGAGGAGGGCCAGCTGCTCTACCTGCTCGGCGACACCGCCGACGAGCTGGGCGGCTCCGCCTGGTCGCAGGTCGTCCACGACCACCTCGGCGGCCTGCCGCCCAAGGTGGACCTGGAGCGCGAGCGGCTGCTCGGCGAGATCCTGATCGCCGCCTCCCGCGACGGCATGGTCGACGCCGCGCACGACCTCTCCGACGGCGGCCTCGGGCAGGCCCTGGTAGAGAGCTGCCTCAAGGGCGGCAAGGGCGCCCGCGTGATCGTCCCCGAGGGCCTCGACCCGTTCGTGTTCCTGTTCTCCGAGTCCGCCGGTCGCGCCGTGGTGGCCGTCCCGCGCAGCGAGGAGCTCCGGTTCAACGACATGTGCGGCGCCCGCGGCCTGCCGGCCACCCGGATCGGCGTGGTCGACGGTGACGCCCTGGAGGTCCAGGGCCAGTTCACCGCCACTCTGGCCGAGCTGCGCGACGCCCACACCGGCGTCATCGAGGCGCTGCTCGCCTGACGGTCCGTCAACCTGCGGGCGGCCGGTTCGGAGGAATTCCGGACCGGCCGCCCGTCGGTGTTTTGTACGCTGCGGGCATGCCTACTGCGAAGCCCCGAACCTACGACCCGGTGAAGGTGCGCGCCGCGCTCACCGGGCAGCTCGACGCGATCTCCGCCGCCGTGCGCGCGCTGGACGACGACCAGTTGGCCCGGCCCACCCGGCTGGGGGAGTGGCGGGTGCGCGAACTCGTCGCCCACCTCGGCATGGTGGCCAGCTGGGTGCCGCTGCACCTGCACGACCCGCTGCCGCCGCAGGCCCCGATCACGCCGCTGTACTGGGCCTCGCGGACCCGCACCGCGGCCGCCGCGATCAACTCCACCGCCGTCGAGCTGGTGGCCGAGCAGTTCGCCGGGGACGCCGCCCAGGTGTCCGGCGAACTCGACCGGCAGTTCGGCGAGTTGTGGAAGGCGCTGGACGGTCCGGAGGGTTCGGAGCCCGGCCGGGTGATCCCGATGCGGTTCGGGCCGATGCTGCTGGCCGACTTCCTGGTCACCCGGCTGGTGGAGACGGTGGTGCACGCCGACGACCTGGCCGACGCGCTGGGCCTGGACGCTTTCCCGCACGACCGCTTCGCGCTGGCCTCCGCGGCCCGGCTGCTGGCCGACGCCTTCGCCGACCAAGTGCCGGGCGGCGCAGTCGAGTTGCGGATCCCGCCGTATGCGGTGGTGCAGGCCGTCGAGGGCCCGAAGCACACCCGGGGCACCCCGCCGAACGTGGTGGAGACCGACCCGCTGACCTGGGTCCGGCTGGCCACCGGCCGGGTGGCCTGGGCGGAGGTGCTGGACGTCGCGCTCACCGCGAGCGGGGAGCGCAGCGACCTGAGCGGGTACCTGCCGGTGCTGGGCTGAGTCCTATTTCCCTTCGGTGAGCGCGGCGGCCAACTCGCGGACGCCCGCCTCGCGTTCGGCCGCCGTGTCACCGTAGTCGTAGCTGTGGCTGAACTCGGCGCCCGGGAAGGTCCGGGCCATCCACACGCTGCAGTAGTGGCCCGGCATGAAGCAGGCCTGCAGCTCGGTGTAGACCTCCAGCACGTCCTCCGGGGCGAGGCCGCCGGCCGAGAGGCGGTGCCACAGCGCCTCCTCGGCGTGCAGGGCGAGCGAGCCGTCGGCGGTGACGATCTGCGGCTCGCCGTCCCGGCCGCGCACCTTGAACGCCGCGTACCCGGGCACGCCCCGGGTGTGCCGGACGTCCTCCAGCACCCGCGGCCACCACTGTTCGTCGCTCTCGAACGCCCGCAGGTCGGTGCCGCGCATCCGGCTCTCCGCCGCCGAGAACAGCCGGAAGATCTCCTCCGGGTGCTCGGTCGCGCCCAACGCCCGCAGGTTGTCGTCGAGTTCGCACAGGTTGTCGAGGAACGCCGCCAGGCCGGTGTTCACCGGCACGGACGGGCCCTGGAAGGCCACGTACACGGCCCAGACCCGGCCCTGCCCGTCCAGGCACAGCTCCGCGCCCCGGTCGCTGCCGAGCCGCAGCCAGTCCGCCTCCGGCCGGTCCGCGGCCGTGATGCCCACGCTGCGGGCCCAATCGGCGAGCCGCAGCGGCTCGTCCGCGCGGGCGGCGCTGAAGTACGGCCCGACCTGCAGCGGCAGTCCGGCGGCGGTCAGCAGCGCCGCCGCCTCGGCCGGGACGGCGGTGCCGGCGAACTCGGTGGGTGCGGGGCGGCGCAGGCCGGACGGGCCGAAGCGGTCGAGCAGGCGCTGGGTGAGGTCGGTGGTCATGGCTCCGTCGTCTCGGTTCAGTAGCCGTAGCGGAATTCGTGCAGGATGCCCTGCCAGACCGGCTGGTCGAGCAGGCCGGGTTCGACCGCGCGCAGTTCGGCGGCCAGTTCGGCGAAGATCTCGTCCTCGCTCGGCAGTTCGAGGTCCGGGTCCTCCTCGTACCCGTCCGCGTCGAGGGCAGCGGGGTACAGCTCGGCGAACTCCGGCAGGTGGGCCCGGCACCAGTCGATCTCCGCCGGGTCGAGCCGGGCGACGGCGGTCCACATCGCCCGTCCGCCGAAGGCGAGTTGGCAGCGGGCGAGGGAGTGCAGGCTGCGGTGCGCGGGCCGGCCGTCGACGGTCGGCGGCCGGTGCGCGGCGAGGGCGTACACCTCGCCGGTGGCGCCGTCGAGCGCGAAGGTGCCCGCGAGGGAGGAACCGATCACGACCATGGCGGCACCGTCCTCCGGCAGCCCGGGCCAGTGGTCGGCGGGGCGCTCCGGTGCGCATGCTTCGGGCAGGCCGCAGAGCAGCGGCTGGACGACCGCGCTGAGGGCGTCCGGCAGGCCGATCCCGCTGAGGAAGGCCCGGGCGCCGGGGTCGGTGACGACGGCGGGCAGGTCGGCCTCGGGGACGCGGCGGAGGCTGTCGGTGCCGTAGACCTGCTCCAGCTCGGCGCGGGTGACCGGCCGGACGGGTGGCGGGGGCTCGACGGGTGGCATGCCGACAGCCTATCCACGGCCTGGGGAGCAGCGCGGTCCGCTGTGCGGTCGGCTCAGTAGCCGTGGCGGAAGTGCTGGAGGATCGATTCCCAGCCGGGGTGGCGCAGCAGGTCGGGTTCGATCTGCCGGAGCTTGTCGGCGAGGTGGGCGATGACCTCGTCCGAGTCCGGAGCCGCAGGGTCGATCTCGTCGTCCGCCGGGAGCCCGTACTCGTCCAGCTCGGGGACGGGGAACAGTTCGACGAAGCCCGGCACATGGGCGCGGCACCAGTCGGCGGTGTCCGGATCCATCAGGTCACCCAGCAGGTTCAGTTCCCTTGCACCGAAGGCGAGTTGGCAGCGGATCAGGGAGTGCAGACTCCGGTGGGCCGGGCGGCCGTCGACGGTCGCCTCCTGGTACGGGAGCAGGGCGTAGACCTCGCCGGTGGAGCCGTCGAGGGCGAACACCGTCCCCCACGAGCCGATCAGCACCATGGTGGCCCCGCCGTTCGGCAGGTCGGGCCAGTACGTGGCGGGATCGGCGTAGCTGCCGGACAGCGGGGGCAGCGGCGGCTTCTCGGGACTGATGAACGCGCTGGGGGCGTCCGGCAGGCCGATCCCGCTGAGGAAGGCCCGGGCGCCGGGGTCGGTGACGACGGCGGGCAGGTCGGCCTCGGGGACGCGGCGGAGGCCGTCGGTGCCGTAGACCTGCTCCAGCTCGGCGCGGGTGACCGGCCGGAGGGAAGGCTGCGGGGCGGGGCGGGTGTTCACCTGTGGTCCGGTCAGTAGCCGTGCTGGAAGTCGTGCAGGATGTCCTGCCAGACCGATTGGTCGAGCAGGTCGGGTTCGACGGCGCGCAGCTTGGCGGTCAGTCCGGCGAGGACGTCCTCCAGGGCCGGCAGCCGGTCCAGGAACTCGGGGTCCACGTCCTCCCCGGTGTCGAAGCTCGGCGGGTGCAGTTCGGCGAACTCCGGGAGGTGGGCGCGGCACCAGTCGATGGTGTCCGGGTCCATCTGGTCCGCCATGACTGCCATTTCCCGTCCACCGAAGGCGAGTTGGCAGCGGGCCAGGGAGTGCAGACTGCGGTGTGCGGGCCTGCCGTCGACGGTCGGCGGCCGGTGCACACCGAGCGCGTAGACCTCTCCGGTGGCGCCGTCGAGCGCGAAGGTGCCCGAGCCGTAGTAGCCGACCACGACCATGCCGGCGCCGTCGTCCGGCAGGCCGGGCCAGTAGTGGGCCGGGCCCTTCGGCGCGCAGTCCTCCGGCAGCCCGTAGAGCAGCGGCCCATCGAGGTGGATCATGGTGCCGGGGGCGTCGATCAGGCCGATCTCGCTGAGGAAGGCCCGGGCGCCGGGGTCGGTGATGACGGCGGGCAGGTCGGCCTCGGGGACGCGGCGGAGTCCGTCCGCACCGTAGAGCTGCTCCAACTCTGCTCGCGTGACCGGGAGATGGCTCATGTCAGTATCCGTAGCGGTAGTGGGAGAGGATGAACGCCCAGGCGGGATGGTCGGGGAGGTCGGGTTCGATCGCCCGGAGTGCGGCGGTCAGGCCGTCGAGGACGTCGTCGGGCTCGGGCTGTCCGGCCAGGAACTCCGGGGTCGGGTCGATCTCCTCGCCGTCCTCGTCGTACTCGGGGACGGGGACGAGTTCGGCGAAGCCGGGTACGTGCGCGCGGCACCAGTCGCGGCTGTCCGGGTCCATCAGGTCGGACAGCAGGTAGAGCTCCTTCGCACCGAAGGCGAGTTGGGCGCGGACGAAGGAATGGAGGCTCCGGTGCGCGGGGCGTCCGTTGACGGTGGGGCTCTCGTTCGCCAGGAGGGCGTACACCTCCCCGGTGGCACCGTCGAGCGCGAAGACCGGCCGGCCCCAGGCGCCGACGACCACCATCGTGCTTCCGGCGCCCGGCAGCGTCGGCCAGTAGGTGGCCGGGCCGTCGGGCTCGCAAGCCTCGGACAGGCTGATGAGCGGCGGCTCCACCGGTAGAACGACCGCGCTGACCGCGCTGGGCAGTCCGATGTCCGACAGGAACGTGCGGGCGGCGGGGTCGGTGATCACCGCGGGCAGCTCGGCATCCGGAACCCGGGTGAGTCCGTCCGGGCCGTAGATGTGCTCCAACTCGGCGCGGGTGACGGGCCGGACCGGCGGCAGGTGTGCGTCGGACGTCATGCCCACAGCCTATGGCCGAGGAAGTGGGCGCCGGGGGCGCCGGCGGGGGTGCTTCCGGCCGCCGGCGACATCGCTGATCGTTCTCGACGACGGTCTGCCGGGGCCGTGGCGGGCGGAGCCCGGTTCGGAAAGGCGGCGGAAAGGGCGGGGGATAAGATCACTTCCCATGACGAACTCCCTTGGCGTTCACGAGGCTTCGGTGGTCCGGGTGGCGCTGGCCGGGCAGGTCGGGGCGCTGCGGGGAGTGGTGGCGGGGCTGGGGGAGCGGGAGTTGGGGCTGCCGACCCGGCTGGGGGCCTGGCGGGTGCGGGAGTTGGTGGCGCACCTGGACCGGCAGATCGGTTGGACGCCCGAGCACCTGGACGACCCGGTGCCGGTCGGGTTGCCCGGGTTGACCTTGGCCGCCTGGGTGGCGGCGGTGGGGGCGTTCGCGGACGCGCTGGACCGCGGGACCCGGGAGCAGGCGGCGGCGTACTACGCCGGGTCGGCGGCCGAGGTGGCGGCCCGGTTCGCGGAGGTCTGCGGGCGGTTGGCGGACTTCCTGGACTCGCCGGCGGCGGCCCGGGCCGGGCGGCCGTTCCCGCTGCCGTTCGGGGTGATCGGTCTCGGCGACTTCCTGGTGACCCGGCTGGTGGAGACGGTGGTGCACGCCGACGACCTGGCCGACGCGCTGGGTCTCGGCGCCTTCCCGCATGACGCGGGGGCGCTGGCCGCGGTCGCGGACCTGCTGGCGGCCTCGGTCGGGGAGCCGTGGCGGGCCCGGGCGGTGGAGCTGGCGGCGGCCGACCCGGTGCGCTGGCTCCGGCTGGCGACCGGCCGGGAGCGGGCGGACGGCACCGGCCTGGACGAGCGGCTGCCGGTGCTCTCCTGACGGGCGGGCGGGCGGGCAGTCGGCGGTCGGACGATCAGGGCACGGCCGGGCCGCCGAGGTAGCTGCCCGCGTCGCTGTACGGCCAGGCGTTGGCGGTGCAGCCGTTCAGGCCGTAGATCTGCTGCATCATCGCGGGCGCGGGCTTCCCCCGGCCCGGGCAGCCCTCGTGCCCGTGGCCGATCCGGTGGCCGACCTCGTGGTTGACGATCAGGGCCCGGTAGTCCGCCAGGCTGCCGTCGAACTGCGGCGAACCCGTCAGCCAGCGCTTGGAGTTGACCATCACCTGGCGGCCGACGTCGCAGTTCACCTCGCCCTTGGTGTCCAGGCCGCCCTCGCCGCAGATCCGGTCCACGGTGTCGGGGGAGGCGATCTTGACGGTGAAGTCGTAGCTGCCGGAGGAGACCAGCTGGAAGCTGTTGCTCCGGTCGGCGATCCAGCCCCGCCGGTCGGACAGCACGCCCTCGACGACGTCCGCGGCGGCCTTCGGGTCGATGCCGATGCCGTCCTCGACCTCCACCCGGTAGCGGCGCAGCGTGCTGCCCGTCCCGACGGCGCGGCCCGAGGCGGCGGCGACGGTGAACTCGCCGCCGCCGTGCACGACGATCTGCGGGGTGCTGTCGGCCGGTGCGGCGGGCGGGGACGGCGGTGCGCTCCCGGCCGGGGCGGACGCTGCCGGGGTGGACGCCGCCGGGGCGGACGGCTCGGTGAGCGGCGGCAGCACCCTGGCCTGCGCGGTGGGCTCCGGGCCGCCCCGGTGCGCGGCGTCCGGCAGCAGTGCCGCCACTCCGGCGGTGGTCAGGACGGCGACCGCGACGATGCCGGTGAGAGTGGCCGCCAGTCGGCGGCGGCGCTGCCGGGCCCGGCGGGCGGCGGACCGCACGGTGGACCGGGCGGCGGCCCGGACGGTGGACCGGGCGGCGGCCCGGACGGTGGACCGGCGCGAGCCGGTGCGGCCGGACGAGCTGCGGCCTGCGGACATCTGTTCTTCCCCCGGGGGACGGCGACACGGCGGCCCGGGCGGGGCAGCCGTCGGCCGCCCCGCCCGGGGGTGCTCACTCCGTACATATGCGGTATGGCGTCGGTCGGTTCCCCGCGTCCGGCCGGACGCGCCCCCGCAAGGATCGAAAGTGTACGTCCCTTGTGGTCCGTGCCCTCGCCGCTACTGCTTGAGCGCGGTGTACGCCTCGGCGCTGCTGTCCTTGAGGAACTGCCAGCAGCGCGCCTCCTCCTCGGTCTCGTCGATCGCGCCGGCCGCCCGGGCGAGCGCCGCCAGGCAGCGCAGGAAGCCGCGGTTGCCGCGGTGCTCCCACGGGATCGGGCCGTGCCCGCGCCAGCCGCTGCGGCGCAGCGCGTCCAGTCCGCGGTGGTAGCCGGTGCGCGCGTACGCGTAGGACTCGACGGTGCGGCCGGCCGCGAAGGCGTCGTCCGCGAGCATCGCCCAGGCCAGGCAGAACGCCGGGTACTCGGCGGCCACCTGGGTCGGCGAGGCGGACTCCTCGGCGAGCATCCGGTACGGGTGCTCCTCCTCGGGCAGCAGGGTCGGCTCCGGCCCGTCGAGCAGGTTCTTGTGCATCTCCATGGTGTGCCAGTCTGCCACCCGGGCCGGACGGGCCGTTCGGGAACGGCGGAGCCCCCGCACCCCGGGCGGGGGTGCGGGGGCTCCGCGGACGTTCAACCGGCGTTCAGCGCCCGGACGTCACTTCATCCGCTTGCCGGCCGAGCGCAGCTGCTGCGCGGCCTCGGTCACCCGGGCGGCCATGCCGGCCTCGGCCAGCTTGCCCCAGGTGCGCGGGTCGTAGGTGCTCTTCTTGCCGACCTCGCCGTCGACCTTCAGCACGCCGTCGTAGTTGCGGAACATGTGGTCCACGACGGGGCGGGTGAAGGCGTACTGGGTGTCGGTGTCCAGGTTCATCTTCACGACGCCGTTCTCCAGCGCGGTCAGGATCTCCTGCTCGGTGGAGCCGGAGCCGCCGTGGAAGACGAAGTCGAACGGGTCCTGCTTGCCGTACTGCTTGCCGATCTCGGCCTGCAGGTCGGCGAGCAGCTCCGGGCGGAGCACCACGTTGCCCGGCTTGTACACGCCGTGCACGTTGCCGAACGAGGCGGCCAGCAGGTAGCGGCCCTTCTCGCCCAGGCCCAGCGCCTCGGCGGTGCGCACCGCGTCGGCGACGGTGGTGTACAGCTCGTCGTTGATCTCGTGGCTGACGCCGTCCTCCTCGCCGCCGGTCGGGGTGATCTCGACCTCAAGGATGATCTTGGCGGCGGCGGCCTGGGCCAGCAGCTCCTGGCCGATCGCCAGGTTGTCGGCCAGCGTCTCGGCCGAGCCGTCCCACATGTGCGACTGGAACAGCGGGTTCTCGCCGCGGGCGACGCGCTCGGCGGAGATCGCCAGCAGCGGGCGGACGTAGCCGTCCAGCTTGTCCTTCGGGCAGTGGTCGGTGTGCAGCGCCACGGTGATGTCGTACTTGGCCGCGACGATGTGCGCGAACTCGGCCAGCGCGACCGCGCCGGTCACCATGTCCTTGTTGTACTGGCCGCCCAGGAACTCCGCACCACCGGTGGAGATCTGGATGATGCCGTCGCTCTCGGCCTCGGCGAAGCCGCGCAGCGCGGCGTGCAGGGTCTGCGTCGAGGTGACGTTGATGGCCGGGTAGGCGAACTTGCCCGCCTTGGCCCGGTCGAGCATCTCGTTGTAGGCCTCGGGAGTTGCGATGGGCATGCGAATCCGCTCCTGTCGGTGTGGGGCGATCGGACGACGCTGTCCGAAGGCTCGATACGCCTGTGGTTCACGACATCGATGCGGCACGAGCGAGAGGGTGGCAGCTCGACCGCGGGCCGGACACCTCGGCCATCCTCCCAGACTCGCCCCACGGACACACCCAGCGGCCCGCCACTTGGGACGGCCGCCCCGCCGGGCCGTCCCGCGACGCCCGCCGGGCGGTCCCCGGAAGCTGTCCCGGGACCGCCGGTTGAGGCTTCGTAAAGGAGGACGGGCTATCCTGCGCGCGTGGAACACATCCAGCTCGCCGTCAATGTCCTCGACGCCAAATCGCTCGTCGCCTCCGTCGGCGCCATCGGGATCCTGGCGATCATCTTCGCCGAGACCGGCCTGCTGGTCGGGTTCTTCTTCCCCGGTGACTCGCTGCTGATCCTGGCCGGTGTCGCCGCCTCCGGCGCCGCCGCCAAGGTGCTCGGCGAGGGCGCCCAGATGAACATCGCCATGCTGCTGATCGGCGCCCCGCTGTGCGCGATCGCCGGCGCCCAGCTCGGGCACCTGCTCGGCCGCAAGGTCGGCCCGCGGATGTTCGACAAGCCGAACTCGAAGATCTTCCGGCCCGAGTACGTGGCGAAGGCCGAGGAGTACTTCGAGAAGTTCGGCCCCGCGAAGGCCGTGGTGATGGCCCGCTTCATCCCGATCGTCCGGACCTTCCTGAACCCGGTCGCCGGCACCCTGCAGATGCCGGCCAAGACCTTCTTCGTCTGGAACGTCGTCGGCGCCGTGCTGTGGACCGAGTCCATGCTGCTGATCGGCTACTTCACCGGCGACCAGCTCGCCCCGGTGATCGACAAGTACCTGCTGCCGGCGATGGCGCTGATCATCCTGCTCTCGCTCTCGCCGATCTTCGTCGAGGTGCTCCGGGAGCGGAAGAAGAAGAAGGCGGCCGCTGCCTCCGGCACCGCGGCGGCCGAGGAGGGCGAGCCGGTCGGCGGCCGCCACCGCAAGCACTGACGCCCGCAGCAGCGCACCGACGCCCGCACCACGACGGCGAGAGGCCCCGATCACCTCGGTGATCGGGGCCTCTCGCGTCGGTGCCGCCGGGCCTCAGAGGCCCAGGTCGTCCAGGGTGTAAGCGGTCACGTACGGCAGGCCCGCCTCGGCGATCGCCGGGGCTGCGCCGCGCTCCACGATCACCGCGACGCCGACCACCTCGGCGCCCGCCTCGCGCAGCGCCTCCACGGCGGTCAGCACCGAACCGCCGGTGGTCGAGGTGTCCTCCACCGCCAGCACCCGGCGGCCCTTCACGTCCGGGCCCTCGATCCGGCGCTGCAGGCCGTGCGCCTTGCCCGCCTTGCGGACCACGAACGCGTCCAGCTTCCGGCCGCGGGCCGCCGCCGCGTGCAGCATCGCCGCGGCCACCGGGTCGGCGCCCAGGGTCAGGCCGCCCACCGCGTCGAACTCCAGGTCCGCGGCGGCGTCCAGCATCACCTTGCCGACCAGCGGCGCCGCCTCGGCGTCCAGCGTGATCCGGCGCAGGTCGACGTAGTAGTCCGCCTCCAGGCCCGAGGAGAGGGTCACCTTGCCGTGCACGACGGCCTTGTCCTTGATCTGCGCCAGCAGGGCGTCGCGGTCGTTGCTCATGAGCAGCGAGTTTATAGGCCGCCCGACGGCTCAGCGCCGCCGCAGGGCCCGGACCAGCACCACCGCGCCGCCGAGCAGCGCCACCCCGCCGCCGATCATCCACGGCAGCGCGCTGCGCTCGCCGCCCGCGCCGGGCAGCAGGGCCGGCTCGGCGCCGCCCCAGCGGGAGGCCGCCCGGGCCCGCGCGCTGTGGGCCGGCGGGGCCGGCGCGTACCGGCCCTGCGGCGGGGCGTGGTCGACCTCCTCCGCCGAGCGGCCGACGATGCTGCGCCGCACCGGCACGGTCTCCGGCCCGAACGGCGACTCCGGGTGCGGCGCGGTCGGCACCGGCTCGGGCAGCTCGTCCTCGCTGAACGAGATCAGGTCGGACAGGTCGTCGTCCAGGTCCTGGCCCTGGGCCCGGTCGTCCAGGAACACCACGGTCGCGCCCTCGGCGGCACCGTCCTCGTCCTCGTCGCCGTCCTCCGGGTCGGACAGCTCGGCGACCAGGGCGGCCACCGCCCGGTCGATCAGCCGGCGGCCGGTCGACTCCAGCACCGCGTCCTCGAAGCCCGCGAGCCGGCCGGCGGCGGTCAGGCCGGTGCTGAAGCGCACCGCGGTCTCGCCGGGCCGCTCCTCCAGGGTGATCCGGAGCTCGGCGGTGACCGGGGCCGCGCCGCGGATCTCCTCGCCGCTCAGCCGCACGCCGAGCTCGCCCTCGTGCCAGCCGTCCACCGAGAGCCGGCCGGCGAAGGTGATCGTGGAGCCGGCCACCCGGAGCCTGAGCCGGCTGTCCGCGGCCGCGGGGGCGGAGGTGGACGCGACCGAGCTCAGCCCCGGTACGCAGCGCGCGACCAGCTCGCGGTCCACCAGCGCCTCCCTGACCACCTCGGCGGGCACCGGGACGACAACCTCATGCTCCATACCGGCGAGCCTACCGACCGCCCGCCGCCGTGCCGAGCCCTCCACGCGAAGCCGGGCCGACCATTGCGCGAACGGGCGTACGAGGGACGGGGATTCGGCGGCGGGACGGGATTCCGAGGACGGGCCGGGCGAGCAGCGGCAGCGGGCCGTGCCAGGCGTTCGGCGGCGGGACGGGATTCGGTGGGGGCCGGGGAAGTCAGGGCCCGAGCAGGGTGTGCGGGCCCGGGAGCGGGTCGGGCCGGGTGGCGGTGAGGCGGACGGCGGTGGCGCGCAGGGCGGGGACGGTGAGCGAGCGCGGGGCGGGGGCGTCGGGGGCCAGGCCGAGCGAGGGGGGTCGGCGGGCGGCCAGCAGGAAGGCCTCGGCGGGGGAGGCCGGGCGGCCGCAGCTCTCGGCCGGGCCACCGTCCGGGACGCCGCCCTGGTAGGGGACGGTGTCCAGGCCGACGGCGGCCAGGCCGGCCGCGGCGGTCCACAGGCCGCCCTGTGGGGTGCCGCCGCGGACCGCGAGCCGGCCCTCCGGGGCGAGCCGCCGGGCGGCCAGGCCGTAGAACTCCGCGGAGCGGTACCGGCCGCCGGACGCCTCCCCGTCCAGGTCGGAGACGATCACGTCGAACTGCCCGGTGGAGCCGCGCAGCCAGCCCATCGGCTCGGCCGTCACCAGCCGCACCCGGGAGTCGTCCCAGGCGTGCTCGGTGAGCGCGGCGTACGCGGCGTCCCGGCGAGCCAGCGCGGGGATCGCCGGGTCGCGCTCGACCACCAGCACGCTGCGCACCGAGGGGTGGCGCAGCACCTCGCGCAGGGCCAGGCCGTCGCCGCCGAGCACCAGCACCCGGCCGCTCGGCCCGGCGGCCAGCGCGGGGTGCACCAGCGCCTCGTGCTCGCGGTACTCGTCGGAGCCGCAGACCGCGAGTCGGCCGTCGAGGAAGAGTTCGAGCGACGGCGGGGTGCGCTGGACCGGGACCCGGGGGGTGTCCGGCCCGTCGCCGGTGAGGACGATCTCCTGGTAGCGGCTCTGCGCGGCGAACCGGATCGGCCCGCCGTACAGGGCGTGCCGGGCGGCGCGTTCGATCGCGCCGGTGCAGGCGGCGGCCAGCGCCAGCAGGGCCAGCACCAGGCCGCAGCCCGTCCACAGCAGCAGCCGGGTGCGCGGGGTGGGCTCCGAGCGGAACAGCCAGAGCACCACCACGGCGCCGGCCACCGCGTTGACCGCGCCGGTGACCAGCGCCCCGGTGGCCTGGCCGAGGGCGGGCAGCAGGACGAACGGGAAGGCCAGGCCGCCGATCAGCGCGCCCACGTAGTCGGCGGCGAACAGGTCGGCGACGGCGCGCCCGGCGTGTTCCCGGCGGATGCGCTGGATCAGGGTCATCAGCAGCGGGATCTCCGCGCCGATCAGCAGGCCGATCAGCACGGTGGTGCCGATCAGCATCACCGCGGTGGCCTGCGGCCGGTGCAGCCAGGACCAGCCGCAGTACAGGGCGAGCGCGGAGAGGCCGCCGGCCAGCGACAGCGCGTACTCGACCAGGGCGAAGGAGGTGGCGGGGCGGCGGGTCAGGCCCTTGGCGAGCAGCGAGCCGACGCCCATGGCGAAGACCATCACCGACAGCACCACGGAGGTCTGGGTGACCGAGTCGCCCAGCAGGTAGCCCCCCAGGGCGACCAGCTCCAGCTCGTACACCAGGCCGCAGGCCGCGCAGACGAACGCGGCCAGCAGCACCAGCAGCCGGGCCGGGCGGGCGGGGAGGGCCGGCGGTACGGCGCCGCCGACCCGGACCGCTCCGCCGGGGCCCGCTGCGCGGGGGGCGGCGGGCCGGGAATCGGCCGCGGGCGGGGGTGCGGTGGCGTCCGGACCCGGCTGCGCGGGCCGTCCGACCGGGTGGTTGATCATGAATGAACGCTAGGCGAGAGCCCGGGGGAATGGCTGCACCCATCCGAGGGACAGGCAGGGGCCCCCGGTTGACGCCCGCTCACCACCCGACCTGCGGTCCGTCCGGGCCGCCGGCGTGGGCGGGAGCGCGGTCGCCGATGCCCGCCGAGGCCCCGACGGGGGTGCGCAGCGAGAGCGAGGAGCGGGTGCAGACCAGCCGTCCCTCCTGGGGGTAGGCGTGCCAGGTGCGCCAGTGCACCCGGCTCTCCTCGCAGTGCGCGACCAGGGCGGTGAACGCGCTCGGGTCGCCGGGGAAGATACCGGCCAGTGCGCGCGGGTGCCCCTCGACCAGGGCCAGTAGCTCCTGGGCGCGGGCCGCGAAGACGTGCGGCGGCAGCTCCTCGATCCGGGCGGCGAACTCGTACTCCCAGCCGGCCACCTGTTCGGCGACCCGGGCGGGCAGCGGGGTGCGGCGGCCGGGCAGGCAGGCCACCGTCTCCAGGCAGTCGCCGGGGCCGGCCGCCAGGATCACCTGGTGCGAGGCCCCGAGCAGGCGCAGCTGGAGGGTGCCGCGGACGCCGTCGGACCGGTCGGGTCCGTCGTCCAGTCTGAGGTCGCGGACGGCCAGCGCGGGCAGCGGTTCGCCGCCCAGCTGCCAGGCCAGGTCGCCGGCGCGGGTGTCCGTGTAGGAGGTCTGCAAGGTGGTGAGCATGCTCGGCTCCGCGTTTCAGCTCCGTGCGCGCCCCCTGCGGTCGGAGTCCGCGCCTCGGGCGTGAGGCTGTTCGAGACTGTCCGATCCGGGGCGCGGCCGACCGTGGAAGGAAGGATTCCGGCTGGAGATTCAGCAGCAGAGAAGCACGAATTCTCCGGGTCCGTCAGGGATTTACCCATCTTTGGCGTGCATTCACCGTTATGAGGTGTGTGTCCGACTGGGTGTGATCGGTCCCGAGTTGCACTCTGTTCGCCGAGCTCCCGCGCGCCGGTTCCGCGCGCCGTGCGCGCCGGTAGTGCACCCCGCGCGCCCCGCGCCCACCCGTCCCCGCCCGCCCTGTCGTCCGCCCGGAAACGCCGGGGCCGGCCGATCGTCCTGGACGGTGGGCATCACGGGGGTGCCCGTCTCCGGGGGAGGGGGGCGACGTGTCGCTCGAACTGCCGTCCGAACTGGTCTGGATCATGGACCTGATGGGGCTGAACCGGCCGGACGTGGACGAGGACGAGCTGCGCGAGTGGGCCCAGCACGTCCGCGAGTTCGGCCGGGGTATGAAGGAGTCGCACGACGACACCGACGTCCTGCTGAAGAACCTCGGCGGGGCCTTCGAGGGCGCCTCCTACGAGGCGCTGCTGTCCCGCTGGGGCCAGGCCTCCGGCTCGCACATGACCGTCCTGATCAACGGCTGCGAGGTGCTCGCCACCGCACTGGAGGTGGCCGCCGAGGGCGTGCTGGTCGCCAAGGGCGTGGTGATCGCCCAACTCGTCGCGATGGCAGCTGAGATGGCGGCGCCCGGTGAGCGGCGGATTCCGGATCGACCCGGAGGCCCTGGGCAAGGCCGCCGAGCAGGCGCACGCCCACGCCGACCGGGTGGAGCAGCACGGCCGCAACCTGGACGCCCGCACCCGGGGCAAACTGCTCGGGAAGGGCCGGCTCGGGCAGATCGTGCAGCGGGCGGTGCGCCCGGTGCTCGACTCCATGATCAAGGACATGAGCAAGGCGATGGCGGGCGGCCACCGCTCGATCGGGCACGGCCTGCAGAGCACCAGGAAGAACCTGGACGCCGCCGAGGAGTCGATCCGCACCTCCTTCCGGCACCGGGCCAAGGACCGGGACGGCCTGGAGATCAACCGCGGCGACTCCGTCCTCGGCGGCGAGAAGGGCCTGCGCGACCAGTACCGCCGCCGGGTCGCCACCCGGATCGACGGCCTGCGCAACCAGGGCCACGGGCCGCAGCGGCACCTCGACCCCACCGACGACATGCTGAAGGCTCGGCTGGGCACGCCGACCCCGCCGCACATGGCCAACGGCCAGCCGGCCTACCACCGGATGCCAGGCGGCTACATCCAGACCCAGAACAAGATCGACCCCGCGCACGGCCCGAACCCGCAGGAGCGCCTACAGGGCGACGCGCTCTACCGGGACGCCGAGAAGCCGGACCGCCGGCACAAGTGCGACTCCTTCTCGACCGCCTTCAAGGAGGGCGAGGACGAGTCGTTCATGTACGCCGACCTGCACGCGCGGAGCAGGCTCGACCCGGACGACCCCGGTCCGCAGAAGATCGTGTTCTCCCCGGAGGACGCCTGGGGCCCGGGCAACGGGCACCACCGGCGCTTCCGCGGCTTCTACGTCGACCCGGCGAACCCGGTCGACCAGCACGGCAACGTCAACTACAAACCGGTGGACTTCCGGGACGCGAAGATAGAGGCGTACTACGAACGCGACGGCAAGGGCGGGCACCGGCTGGTGACCATGTTCCCGCAACCGCAGAGGGTGAGGAACCGGTGACTTTCCTGCGATCGAGCATTCCGCACTTCGCCGCGGACCCGGCGGTCCGGGCGTTCTTCGAGACCTCGCTCGGCTACGAGTCCATCGAGGACGCCCCCGCCCGGCGGGCCAGCACGAGGAAGGCCGACCTGCCGTTCTCGCGGCACCTCAGGGAGGCGTTCGAGTACCTGCTCCGGGAGCGTCCGTGCGACGTCTACGAGTGGAGCAGCCTGACCGGCGTCGCGTACGAGGACGAGGCGCACCTGTACGGCTACCTGCAGGGCCTCTTCGACTACCTCTACGAGGGCGCGGCCGAACCGCCGCAGGCGCCCGACGCGGAGGCGCCGATGCCGGCCTGGGTCGACGAGCGCTGGGGCCGCTGAGCGTCCGGCCGTCACGTCGGTACGGTGGCCCGCAGCCCCGGTCCTGATCACCCCTGGAAGGAAACAGCCACGCCATGCCGCTCCGCGACGAACTCCCGCCCCGCAGCGGGCCCTGGGCCAGCCGCTTCGACTCCGAGGACGCCCTGTACCGGGCCGAGGACGCGCTGCGGACGGCGGCGCTGAAGAACCACGACCTGTCGCCGATCCTGCCGTTCGAGGAGGTCTACGGGCCGTTCCTGGAGTGCGCGGGCAAGGCGACCGCGATCGCGATCGACCCGCGGGAGCCGTACACGGCGGACGGGGAGGTCAACTACGTCTACGCGGACTTCCTGACCCTCGGGCTGTTGTACGGCGTCTACCGGCCCGCCGAGGGGGTCGGGCCGGCCGGCCCGGTGGAGGAGGACGACCTGTGGAACACCACGGTCTACCCGTACCCGGGGGGCCGCGTGGACCCGACCAGGGTCGACCTGGCCGAGCTGGGGCTGGACGTGCCGGGGGTGGACCGCCGCTTCGTGCACTTCTGCGCCGGGGCGCTGGGCGTCGAGGCGGTCGACGACCTCGCCGAACTGCGCGCCACCTTCGACGGGGCCTGGCCGGACTACCGGGAGGTGATCCGGGCCGGCCTGCTGCGCCTGGTCCGCGACCGTCCGCTGACGGTGGCGCAGTGGTACGCGCTGACGTACGTCCCGTTCCCCGACGAGCGGGAGCTGACCGCCTACCTTGGGCAGGTCTACGCGTACCTCTTCGACGGCTTCGACGCGATGCCGGTGGCCCCGGTGTGATCCGGCGGCGGGGTGCCGCCGAGGAGGAGCCCCACGGGTTCCCGCTCGGCGTGTACGGCCACTTCTCCGGGGAGCGGCCGGATCCCCCGGCGGCCCCCGACCCGGACCGGCCCCGGGGCCGGGTCAGCCCGCGTGCAGGGTGTGCAGCCGGGTGACGGCCTCCTCGATCACGGAGATCCTCTTGCAGAAGGCGAACCGCACGAGGCTCCGGCCGGCCTCGGCGTCGTCGTAGAAGACGGCGTTGGGGATGGCGACCACGCCGCAGCGCTCGGGCAGGGCGCGGCAGAACTCCAAGCCGTCCTCCTCGCCGAGCGGGGTGATGTCGGTGGTGATGAAGTACGTGCCCTGCGGCTCGTGCACCCCGAAGCCGGCCGCGCCGAGGCCGGCGGCGAGCAGGTCGCGCTTGCGGTGCAGGTCGGCGCGGAAGTCGGCGTAGTAGGAGTCGGGCAGGCGCAGCGCCTCGGCGACGGCGTACTGGAACGGGCCCGCGCTGACGTAGGTCAGGTACTGCTTGGCGGTGCGGACCGCCGAGACCAGGGCCGCGCTCGCGGTGACCCAGCCGACCTTCCAGCCGGTGAAGGAGAAGGTCTTGCCGGCGGAGGAGATCGAGACGGTGCGCTCGCGCATGCCGGGGAGGGCGGCGAGCGGGTGGTGGGCGCCGGCGAAGACCAGGTGTTCGTAGACCTCGTCGGTGATGACCAGCAGATCGTGTTCGACGGCGAGTTCGGCGATGGCGGCGAGTTCCTCGGGGGTGAGGACGGTGCCGGTCGGGTTGTGCGGAGTGTTGACCAGCAGCAGCCGGGTGCGCGGCGTGATCAGGGCGCGCAGCTCGTCCAGGTCGGGGCGGAAGTTGGGCTGACGCAGCGTCAGCGGGACGCGCTTGGCGCCGGCCAGCGCGATGCAGGCGGCGTACGAGTCGTAGAACGGCTCGAAGGCGATCACCTCGTCGCCGGGCTCCAGCAGCGCCAGCAGCGCGGCGGCGAGCGCCTCGGTGGCGCCGGCGGTGACCAGCACCTCGGTGTCGGGGTCGTAGGCCAACCCGTAGAAACGGGACTGGTGTTCGGCGATGGCCTGCCGCAGCTCGGGGATGCCGGGGCCGGGCGGGTACTGGTTGCCGCGGCCCTCCAGCACGGCGCGGGCGGCGGCCTCGGCGATCTCGCGCGGCCCGTCGGTGTCCGGGAACCCCTGCCCGAGGTTGATCGACCCGGTGGCCACCGCCAGCGCCGACATCTCCGCGAAGATCGTCGTGCCCATGCCTGCCAGGCTGCGGTTCAGCAGCGGCCTCGTACTCATCGTGGCTCCTCAGCGGTGTCGGGTGGGGCCATCATCCAAGGACCCGGCGCCGCCCGCCAAGACCCGCCGGGGCGCTCAGCGCCGGGGGATCGGGCGGAGCGCGTCGGCCAGGTCGGTGCCGACGGAGCGGACCGCGCGGAACTCCGGGTCGACGAACACCGCCGGGTACCAGCGGCCGCCCGCCTCCAGGACGGCGTAGCCCTCGTCGGCGTCGCCGAGCGCGGCCATGTCGCCGAAGACGAAGGCGCGGCCCGGCGGCAGCGGGTCCCCCTCGGCGGAGACGGCGGTCACCGCGCCCGGCGGGTGCAGGACGGCGTCGGTGCGGCCGGTGAAGGCGTTGGCGTCGGCGGCGGTCCACTCCCCGTCGGCGGGCAGGGGGGTGAGTTCGAGGACGGCCAGGCCGAGCCGGGGGCGGACCCAGTCGCCGTCCCGTTCGATGCCCAGCACGCCGCCGACGAACGCCATCCGGCGGTCCGCCTCCGGGGTCTGCCACGCGAAGGGGACGACCGAGAGGTGGCCGGGGAACAGCTCGTCGGCGATCCGGTCGCCGAGGACCGGCTCGGTGGCCTCGGTGCCGTAGCGGTGCGCGAAGAAGGCGGTGATCCAGCCGGTCACCTCGGAGCCGCCGGAGTACGACTTCCACTTGTAGATCGACCGCCAGAACTCCTCGTCGACCGGCCCGCCCGCGGCGGTCGCGGCGATCTCGGCCAGCACCGGCCGCAGTCCGTCCAGCCACCCGCGCAGGCCGTCGAAGCGCCCGACCAGGGCTTCGGTCCGGTCGGCCAGCAGCCGCCAGTCCGCGGCGGTGCCCTCCAGCCGGATGCGCGGGATGCCGCAGAGCGAGATCCAGGAGAACTCGTAGAAGGGGCTGACGGTGTCCATCAGGGCGACCAGCGAGACGGCGGCCTCCACCGGCCCGGTGGTGGAGAAGGCGGGGCGGAACAGGTCCGCGGTGTCCGCGCCCAGCTCCGCCCGGAGCAGCGGTTCGACCAGCGGCAGCGAGCGCTGCCAGTCGCCGTCGGCGAGCAGCAGGTCGTCCCGCACGGTGAGGGTCCGCTTCTCGCCCGGGGTGCGGGTGAACATCGCGGCGCAGGCGTCGGCGTTCAGCCGGACGTGGGTGGCGACCTCGTGCACCACGGTGTACCAGAGCAGGTCCGGTCCGAGGCTGAGCGGCAGGTGCGAGCAGAAGCACCGGTGCAGCGCCCGCAGCAGCAGGCTGGCCCCGGAGGGGGACTCGTCCGGACGGCCGAGCAGCCGGCCGGTGGAGCGGTGGTGGAGCGTGTACTCCTCACCCAGGGCGGCCCGCAGGAAGGCGTCGTTGCCCACGTCGGTGAGCCACCCGTCCTGTTCGGCCCGGTCGAGGCTCTCGGCCGGTGCCAGGTCGATCTTCACGGTCATGCTGCTTCCCCCGGTACGTCGTGCGTGCCCCGATCGTAGGGGTGGGACGCGGAACGGGCCCGCCACTTTCCGGTGGCGGGCCCGTTCGGGGTGCGGGGGAGGGGCTCAGGCCTCGTCGGCCGGGCCCTCCTCGGCGGCGGCGTCGCCCTCGGCGCCCTCGCCCTCGCCCTCGCCCTCGCCGAGGCGCTCGACCATCCACTGCTCGAAGCCGACCGCGGCCTGGGTCCAGTTGGCGGTGGTGCCGACGAAGTACTCCAGGTTCACGCCGCTGCCGACGATCATCTGGGACTCGCCGATCAGGCGGACCACGCCGTCGTCGTGGGTGTGGGTGTAGACCTTCGGCCAGAGGGTCTCGCGGTTCCACTCGTCGATCAGCGCGAGCACCTCGGGCTTGCGCTCCAGCGGGAACGGGCGGTCGTAGAAGGCGCGGACCGCGAACAGCTCCTTCTGGTCGCCGCGGAACATGTAGTAGACGCGGAAGTTCTCCCAGGGGGCGGTGAGGTCGCCCTCCTCGTCCACCACGTGCTTGAGCTGCATCTGGTCGAGCAGCTGGGCGACCAGGCTCTGGTCCGGGACGATCACCGGCGGCGGCCCGGCCGGAGCGCCGCCGGGCTGGCCGCCGCCCTGCGGCAGGCCGAAGGACGGGATGGACGACGGGTCGATGCTCACGGGGGTGTCCCTTTCACGGTGCGCAAGGTCGGCTGCCGGTGGGGGGCCGCCTTTCCAGGGCACCATCCTGCCTCATTCGGGGCCCGTGGCACAGGGTGCACTCCGGTGCGCGACCGCCTCCCCGGGACGGGTGGGGCCCGGGGCGTCGGCGCAGGTGGCGCGGGGCGGGGGGGGCCCCCGCCCCGGGCGCCCCCCCCCCCCGGGGCCCGGCCCCCCCCCCCGGGGGGGGCCCCCCCCCCCCCCGGGCCCCCCCCGGGCCCCGCCCCCCCCCCCCCGGCGCCCGCCCCC